>JAHEBI010000010.1:0-7823 GCA_024642325.1 Eudoraea sp.
CATACAGCAAACAAAAAAATTAAACTCCTGATTTGAATAAAAAAATTTTAATTTTTACCGGCCTGCTTCTTGGAATACTTTTATTTGTTGGCCTGCTTCACGCTGGATTTTTATTCGCCCGAGACCTGAATTTCGATTATAGATTAATGCTTTTGGGCTATATAATAAATTTTGCGATGGCTCTGGTGATATATTCAACCCTGCTTTATTTTTCTGAAAAACAAAATAAGAATCTTGGGTTTTTATTTATGTTCGGAAGCACATTAAAATTCATCATTTACTTCCTGATTTTTGATCCAATTTTTATGTTGGATGGCAAGCTCTCCAAAGTTGAATTTTTTATGTTTTTTGTACCGTACTTTAGTTGTCTGTTAGTAGAGACATTTGCACTAATAAAACTAATGCGGGAAATGGATCAGTAATAGAATCGCTATCACTTATTTTCAGGTAAAAATAAAGTTCTAAATGCTTTTTTCTTTTTAGGAGAATAGCTTACATTTGCACCGATTTTTAGAGACCCATTTTTATAAGCGATATGCGAAATACTCTTTTGGTAAAATTATTTTTAGTTTCCACAATTTTATTTAGTGTGACTGTATTTGCAAAAGACACAGAGATAAATAGCGAAGAAACTAAAACCGATCTAAAAACAGAAATAGACGAGTATATACAGCATCACCTTAAGGATTCTCATGATTTCTCCCTGTTTTCCTATACCGATACTGAGGGACATGAACATCATGTAGGCTTTCCATTACCGATTATTCTTTGGGATGATGGATTGGTTGTTTTTTCATCTTCCAAATTTCATCACGGTGAAGACGTAGCCACTTCAGGGGATAATCATTATAAATTATACCACGAAAAAATTTATAAAACGGACGCAAACGGGACTATTAATTATGATGCAGAACATCATCCGTCCAATATAAAACCTCTGGATTTTTCAATAACCAAAAGTGTCATGATGATACTAATTACAGGGTTTTTAATGCTTCTTTTATTTGGCGGCTTAGCTAAATCTTATTCTAAAAACAATGGGATTGCCAAAGGAGTGGGCAGGTTTTTTGAACCGGTAATTTTGTACATACGAGACGATATAGCCATCGCCACCATTGGAGAAAAAAGCTATCAGAAATATATGCCTTTTCTGCTTACTATTTTCTTCTTTATTTGGTTTCTGAATATGTTTGGCCTAACCCCATTGGGAGTCAATGTAACTGGCAATATTGCTATAACATCGGCATTGGCAATTCTCACTTTTTTGATTACCAATTTTACAGGGACAAAGGACTATTGGAAACATTTGTTTGATCCACTGGGAGATTCCATGCCATGGTATGCTAAAATTCCCTTATATATCATATTAATTCCAATTGAAGTTTTAGGGATATTTATAAAGCCATTTTCATTATTGATTCGTCTTTACGCAAACATGCAGGCCGGTCATATTGTTATAATGAGCTTAATAGGTTTAATGTTCATATTTAAAAATTGGATTGGCAGTTCATTGTCCTTTGGACTTGCATTCGCCATATCATTAATTGAAATACTGGTAGCCCTATTACAGGCCTATATATTTACAATGCTATCCGCATTGTATTTTGGATTTGCTTCTGAGGAACATGAGCATGCAGAAGCGCATTAAGTTGAATGTTTAATTTTTAATTATATATACTATGACAATTCCAAGAATTGTAGGAGCAGGATTAATCGTAATCGGTGTAGGAGTGGGTATCGGAAGAATCGGTGGCCAGGCTATGGAAGCGATTGCACGTCAACCTGAAGCTTACGGAAAAATTCAAACGGCGATGCTTATTGTTGCGGCGCTTATTGAAGGTATTGGTTTTGCTGCACTTTTTGCAACTGCAGAAAACTAGAAAAACAACTAATGGCGGCAACGGTTGGTTACTGCCATTAGTTTATTTCAATAATTGAACAATTAAGATAATATAGGTATGGAGAAATTAATAGAAGATTTTTCGTTAGGCTTGTTCTTTTGGCAAACACTGTTGTTTTTGGCATTGGTATTTTTATTGTGGAAATACGCGTGGAAACCAATCCTCAATGCAGTAAATGATCGCGAGGAAGGAATTAAAAATGCTTTGGCTTCTGCAGAAGAAGCCAAAAAAGAAATGCAGAATGTAACAGCGGATAATGAGAAGTTGTTAAAGGAAGCAAGGACTGAGCGTGAAATTCTTTTAAAGGAAGCAAGGGAGATAAAGGATAAAATTGTCACTGATGCCAAAGACCTGGCGCAGATTGAAGGAGATAAATTAATAAAACAGGCTAAAGCGACCATTGAAAGCGAGAAGAAAGCTGCAGTTGCCGATATTAAGAACCAGGTGGCTAAACTCTCAGTGGAAATTGCTGAAAAAGTGATCAAAGAACAACTGTCCAATAAAGAAAAACAGTTAAAACTGGTCGATGACATTCTGGGTGACATTAAATTGAATTAAGTTAAAATGAACGAATCAAGAGCAGCCCTACGTTACGCAAAAGCGACTTTGAACCTGGCGGTAGATAAAAAAGCTACAGACGCCGTGGAAAGGGATATGCGCGATGTAGTTCAAACTATTTATGATAGTGATGAGCTAAAGGACATGCTTGAAAGTCCAATTCTCGAAGGGTCATCAAAAGAGAAGGTATTAACAGCGATTTTTAAGAATGTCAACAAAATTACCAGAGAAATGTTTTCATTACTTGTCTCTAAAAAGCGTATTGCCTTGTTAAGTGAAGTTGCACTAAAATATATTGCACTTAATGAGAGATTAAAAGGGGAAAATATAGCCCTGGTTACTACAGCGGTTCCTTTAACCCCGGCTTTGGAAAAAAAGATACTTGCACAAGTAGAGAAAATAACTAGTAACAAAATCACTTTGGAAAATCAAATTGATGAAAGCATTATAGGAGGTTTTATTTTGCGTATCGGGGATTTGCAATACAATGCAAGTATTTCCAACAAGTTGAATAATTTAAAAAGAGAATTTACAAATAGTATTTAATTAGAAATTACGAATGTAAAAGGAGCTAATTCCTTTTTAACATCTTAGATCTTAAATAAAATGGCAGGAGTAAAAGCCGCAGAAGTATCTGCAATCTTAAAAAAACAATTATCCGGATTTGAAGCCAAAGCTTCATTAGATGAGATAGGTACTGTATTACAAGTAGGTGATGGAATAGCCAGGGTATATGGCCTTTCTAATGCTGAATATGGTGAATTGGTTGAATTCGAAGGTGGTTTGGAAGGGATAGTTCTGAATCTTGAAGAAGATAATGTGGGAGTTGTACTATTGGCACCGTCAAGAGAAATTAAGGAAGGTGCAATAGTTAAACGTACTCAGCGTATCGCTTCCATTAAGGTAGGAGAAGGAATTGTAGGTCGTGTTGTGGACACTCTGGGCAACCCTATTGATGGAAAAGGGGCCATTTCCGGTGAGCTATATGAAATGCCATTGGAACGCAAAGCTCCAGGGGTAATTTTCCGCCAGCCCGTAAATGAACCGCTACAAACAGGTGTTAAAGCAGTAGATGCTATGATACCGATAGGAAGAGGTCAGCGTGAATTGGTTATTGGTGACCGTCAGACAGGTAAAACAACTGTTTGTATTGATACTATTATAAATCAGAAAGAATTTTATGATGCAGGTGAACCAGTCTACTGTATATATGTGGCAATTGGCCAAAAGGCTTCCAATGTTGCTGCTATCGCAAAGATGCTGGAAGATAAAGGTGCTTTAGCTTATACAACTATTGTGGCAGCCAGTGCTTCCGAACCGGCTCCAATGCAGGTTTATGCACCTTTTGCAGGCGCGGCTATTGGCGAATATTTTAGAGATACAGGTCGTCCGGCATTAATTATTTATGATGATCTTTCTAAACAGGCTGTGGCATATCGTGAAGTATCACTTTTGTTGAGAAGACCTCCGGGGCGTGAAGCTTATCCAGGGGATGTTTTCTATTTACATTCAAGATTATTAGAGCGGGCTGCAAAAATCATTGATGATGATTCTATAGCACATAACATGAATGATTTACCCGAAGTTTTAAAGCCTATGGTGAAAGGTGGTGGTTCTTTAACGGCTTTACCGATCATTGAAACTCAGGCTGGTGACGTTTCGGCATATATTCCAACCAATGTTATATCTATTACAGACGGGCAAATATTTCTGGAGCAGGATTTATTTAATCAGGGAGTTAGACCGGCTATTAATGTGGGGATATCAGTTTCCAGAGTTGGAGGGAATGCTCAAATTAAATCCATGAAAAAAGTAGCAGGAACATTAAAACTGGATCAGGCTCAATTTAGGGAATTAGAGGCATTTTCAAAATTTGGATCGGACCTGGACGCCGCTACTTTGAATGTAATTGAAAAAGGCAGGCGTAATGTGGAAATATTAAAGCAAGCTCAAGCCGACCCTTTTACAGTAGAGGATCAGATAGCCATTATTTATGCAGGTTCCAAAAACTTATTGAGAGATGTTCCGGTTAATAAAGTAAAGGAGTTTGAAAAGGACTTTTTGGAATTTTTAAATGCAAAGCACAGAGATGTATTGGATACGCTGAAGGCAGGAAAATTAACCGATGAGGTAATAGAAACCTTAACTGAGGTATGTAAAGATCTGGCAGGTAAATATAAAAGCTAATCTTTAGATCACAATTTAAGAAATGGCAAATTTAAAGGAAATACGAAATAGAATAGTATCGGTATCCTCTACCATGCAGATAACCAGCGCCATGAAAATGGTGTCTGCTGCGAAGCTCAAAAAAGCGCAGGACGCCATTACTGCAATGCGGCCGTATGCCAATAAGCTTGCCGAACTATTGCAAAACTTTAGCGGGAGTTTAGATGGCGAAATCGGGAGTAATTATACCGACAAGCGAGAAGTGAATAAGGTTCTTATTGTGGCAATTACATCTAACAGAGGTTTATGTGGCGCATTCAATTCAAATGTAATTAAGGAGTGCGTTTCTATGGTCAAGGACAGCTACGCGGGACGGCAAGTTGATTTTTTGACCATTGGTAAAAAGGCCAATGATATATTTCGAAAAAGGCATCATGTGATTTCTGACCATAGCAAAATCTTTGATGAGCTTACTTTTGATAATACTGCAGAAATTGCAGAACAATTGATGCAATTATATATGGATGGAGCCTATGACAAAATAGAATTGGTATATAATAAATTCAAAAATGCAGCTACTCAAATAATCACCACTGAGCAATTCTTACCCATTACACCAGCAGAGCAGGTTTCAAGCAGCACTGCTGATTATATTTTTGAGCCTGCAAAGGCCGCAATTGTAGAACAACTTATTCCTAAGTCTTTAAAGACACAGTTATACAAAGCAATCAGGGATTCGTTTGCAAGTGAACATGGAGCCAGGATGACCGCCATGCATAAGGCAACTGACAATGCCACTGAATTAAGGGATCAACTAAAATTAACATATAATCAGGCCCGTCAGGCTGCTATCACCAATGAAATCCTTGAAATAGTTGGCGGAGCGGAGGCATTGAATAATTAGAAATTTTACGTAGGCATCGATTTCATAAAAAATATAATCCCGCTTGACGCGGGATTTTTTTATATTCTGTAAATTCATATATGGTAATGTTACTTTTTTGGCACCAAATTTGGTTTTATATATTTATTAAATCATAAATAAGATAATTATGAAAAGCGCATCAATATTGATAATACTAACGGTTTTTGGCTTTTACGGATGCTCTTCCCAAAAGAATTTAACTACATCTCCGCCTTTTAAGGTAAATAATCCCATATGTCAGCAATATGCGGGGGGCAGGGAAGAAAGCGGCACAGGCTTTGTTTTGCAATTGCCGGTATCTGTAGAGGGCGATGCTGAAATAGTATTTTTAGAAGTATTCTTCCGGGGCCATGAATTGGAAGCAGAAAAAAAGGGGGAAGGAGAAGACCTGATGATTGTCTGTAATTATAAAGACACTGGAAAACATGAAAAGCCGGACATAATAATGCATTCAGATCCTAAAAAGGAAGTTGGAAATCAGTTGCCTGGCTCAATAAGTGAAAAAAATACAGATTTTCCATTTGATTTAAAGAAGGATGAAGCAGTTTTAAGTTATAAAATTACCAGCGAGGGCGATCATGAAAGTGAGGTTATGTATTTCAAAATTTCAGGAATAAAGGATAAGCCTATACGAGCATATCAGTGAACGCCCAATAACATACTTTGTACCATGGGTTTAAATACCTAAATTTAAGCCCAAATCTAAAAGCCATTGAGTTTATTTAAAAAACTTTTTAAGCAAACATTCATTTATGGTTTGGCTACCGTGTTACCCCGTATGCTGTCCTTTATTTTGGTGCCTATTTACACCAAGGTCATGCCACCGGGATCTTATGGCGAGGTAACATTAATTTTTTCCTGGTTTGCAATCTTTAATGTGATTTTAGCGTACGGGATGGAAACAACTTTTTTTAGATTCTTCAATGGGGATGATGATAAGAATAAAGTAGTTACCACGGCATTAATATCTTTGACATTTAGCACCTTATTATTTACTATTCTGGCTTTGCTGTTTCAAAACCAAATGGTGGAATTGCTGAATATTGAACAGCGCTATATTAAGTATGTTATTTTTATTCTTGCCCTGGATGCGCTTGCGATCATACCCTTCGCCTGGTTAAGGGCAAATGAAAGACCCATGCGTTACGCTATGGTGAAAACAGTAAATGTAGCCCTGAATTTAGGGTTGAATATCTTTTTCCTCCTTTTGCTTCCGGGACTGGCAGATGGGAATCCTGATAGTTTGTTAAATGCCATATATATTCCAGATTTTGAAATATCATATATTTTTATTTCAAACTTAATAGCTAGCGGTATAACCTTACTAATGATGGGACGTCTTTATGTAAAAAGACCCTATACTTTTGACAAGGCTCTTTGGCTTAAAATGTTAAAATATGGAATGCCGGTAATGATTGCCGGTATCGCATTTACGATTAATGAGGTTTTTGATAGAATATTACTTGCGGAATTATTACCTCAGGATATTGCGAAAAGTGAAATGGGTAAATATTCTGCTTGTTATAAACTAGCACTATTTATGACCCTTTTTGCCACAGCTTTTCGCCTTGGGATAGAACCTTTTTTCTTTAGTCATTCTTCTTCTGACCATCCTCAGCGCGCTTATGCCCAGATTACAAATTATTTTGTTGTCCTGGGGAGCGTAATTTTATTAGCGGTTGTTGTATTTGCAGATGTTTTAAAGGTAATTTTTATACAGAATCCGGCGTACTGGGATGCTATGCCTATAGTGCCGGTGATAGTACTGGCCAGCTTTTGCCTTGGAATTTATCATAATCTTTCTGTCTGGTACAAGGTTACCGACAGAACACAATTTGGCGCCTATATTTCAATGATTGGGGCATTAATTACAATTGGCATAAATTATTTATTTATTCCTGTTTGGGGATATTATGCTTCCGCACTAGCTACGCTGGCGGCCTATGGAAGTATGATGCTGATCTCTTATTTTTTTGGCAGAAAGTTCTATCCTATTCCCTATAATTTTCGGAAAATAACTTTTTATCTGGGAATATCGGTTTTGTTTGCCTTTCTGGCTTTTTACGTGTTTAACAGAAATTTAATAATAGGCAGTGCTTTCCTTTTAGTATTTTTAATTCTACTCTACAAAATGGAAAATGAAACACTAAAAAGGATTTTTTTGGGAAGCATAAGAAGCAAAAACAACTAATAGTAATATGAAAATTAAAATCATCAATAAATCAGATCACCCTGTTCCGGGATACGAAACACCAGCCTCTGCCGGGATGGAT
>JAHEBI010000010.1:7833-15407 GCA_024642325.1 Eudoraea sp.
CAGAGCAAATATTTCTGATTCAATTACATTACAACCATTGGACAGGGCCGTGGTCAAAACAGGCCTGTTTTTAGAAATTCCAGTGGGCTATGAGGCACAGGTAAGGCCGCGCAGCGGATTGGCAGCCAGGAAAGGAATAACCGTGCTTAATGCACCGGGTACAGTGGACGCAGATTACCGGGGAGAAATTGGCGTGATTCTTGTTAACTTGTCAAAAGAGGAATTTACAATCGTTAATGGGGAACGTATAGCGCAATTAGTGATTACGTCTCATGAGCGCGCAGAGTGGATTGAAACAGAAATATTATCTGAGACTGCAAGGGGAGAAGGCGGGTTTGGAAGTACAGGGACAAAATAGTGATGTTGCAAAAATTTGGACTCACATCAGAATGATTATATGAACTTCAGACTTAAATGGGTTATTTATGTACTTGGGATATTTATTTTCTCACAACCAATCCATGCCCAGGAAGAGGAAAGTGCTGAAGTTTTTCTGGAAGATTATACCGACGAATTTCAGGAAGCTTTCTTTGATGCATTAAAGCAAAAGGGGATTGAAAACTTTGACAAGGCTATAAATTTATTTCTTAAATGTAAAAGGCTGGATAGTACAAACATAGTGGTAGATTTTGAACTGGCAAAGGCCTATAGAGCTAACAAGGAATATCCCCTGGCTCAGCAATATGCCATAGATGCATTAAATTCCGAGCCGGAGAACCTGTGGTATTTGAATGAAGTAGTGGAAATTATGCAACAACAGGGGAGTGCTATAGAGATGGTTAAAGAGCAAGTGGCATTTGATAATGGTAAACTAAAAGAAAATCTCGCCCTGATTTACTTTCAAAAAATGAAGTATGAACAGGCCTTAAATATTTTAAAAGAAATGAAGAATTCTTCATTCAAGGATGAACTTTCACTCATGATCAAAGATTCTTTAGATAGGAATAAGAGTATTGAGGTAATCAATGAGGGGCCTCCTGACCAAAACACGGATATGGATCCTCTTATGTTTTATAAAGATGAAATCGGGGAATTAATTCGCAGTGAGGATTATTCTTCCTTGATTATAAAAGCGGATGAAGCTCTGGAGGAATATCCTTCACAGCCTTATTTTTATTATGCCAAGGGGATGGGCTTAAATAAAAGCGGAAAACAAAAGGAAGCAATTGGTGAATTGGAAATTGCCCTGGATTTTCTTATCGACGATACAGAACTGGGGAATAATATTTACAAAGAATTAGCTGATGCATATACGTTTTTGGGGAACTCATCAAAGGCAAATATGTATCTTAGTAAAATCAAATCTGGTTCCTGATCTAATGAAATACAATACCTATAGTTGGAATAGCTGGATGATAATTATTGTCCTGGCAATGCTTTCATTCTCTTGTAAATCAAGCAAGGTGATTTCTGAAGGAAATGTTGATGATAGGCTTACCACCAAGGCAATAATCAAAAATCATTATAAAAATCAATTGGAATTCAGGACCATAAGCGGTAGGTTGAAAGTTGAATATAATGATGGTAGCGCCGTTCAGAGTATTAATGTGAGCCTAAGAATTGAAAAGGATAAAGCAATATGGATGAGCGCCCCTTTAGGGGTTGTTAAAGCATTAATTACTCCAAAAAGAGTAACTTTTTATAATAAATTACAAAATGAGTATTTTGATGGTGACTTTGCTTATTTGAGTAATTTATTAGGAACTGACTTAGATTTTGGCAAAGTTCAAAATTTATTACTCGGCCAGGCCTTATTTGATCTGCGGACTGAAAAGTATATGTCTCTTGCTCTTGAAGACTATTACGAACTTAAACCCAAAAACGCCGGTGATTTGTTCAAAACCCTGTTCTTAATTGAACCGAAGAATTTTAAAATTGCTACCCAGCAGCTGTCACAGCCATGGAATAAAAGATTATTAGAGGTTTATTACAAATCATATCAGGTAAAGAATGATCAAATATTACCGGATGAAATTCAGATTACTGCACTTGATGTTGATCAAACCACTACTATTGCTTTACAACTAAGGAATGTAGAGTTGAATAAACCATTGAATTTCCCATATAAAATACCAAAAGGTTTTGAAGAAATAGTCTTGAAATAAAATGAGAATTGCAAAGCAATATTCTACATATTTACCATTCATTATTTTAGCATTGCTTTGTTCAATGGTTTATGGGCAAACCAATGAACAAAAGGCATTGGAAACCAGAAGAGAGCAGCTGCAAAAGGAAATTGAGGACATAAACAGACTGCTTTTCGCCGAGAAAGAACAAAAAGGAACCGTTCTTGATCAAATGGAGGTCCTTGATCAAAAAATAAATGTAAGACAGCAATTGATCCGGGTTACTAATCAGCAGGCTAACCTTCTCAACAGGCAAATAAATGCGAACATTAGAAATATCTCAAAGCTTCGGGAAGACTTGGATGCTTTGAAGGAAGAGTATGCCCTAATGATCCAAAAATCATATCGGAATAGATCGCAACAAAGCAGGCTAATGTTTCTTTTATCTTCAGAAAATTTTTTTCAGGCATTTAAAAGGTTACAATACATGAAACAATATACTCAGTTTAGAAAGCAACAAGGAGAGGATATTGTCAAAAAAACAGAAGAGCTAACACAATTGAATAACAATTTAAATGACCAGCGAAAGGAGAAGGAAGTATTGCTGGCACAGAATTTAAAGGCCAAAGGAGAATTGCTTAACGAAATAAAGTCTCAGAAAGACCTTTTAAAGACAATTAGACAAAATGAGAGTAATTATGCTGCCGCAATTCGAAAGAAGAAGCAGGAAGCACGTAAAATTGATCAACAAATAGAAAAGTTAATCCGGTCTGCTATAGCTGCATCGAATAAAGAGGCAGGGAAAAGAGTATCAACAAATAAGTTCGTTTTAACACCAGAGGCGACATTAGTGGCGAACAATTTTTCCGCCAATAAGGGCAAACTTATCTGGCCGGTTGAAAAGGGAATTAAACAACAGGGTTTTGGCATTTATACAGATGCGGTATATCCGGGGATAAAACATCAAAGCAACGGGGTTATAATTGTGACGGATGAAGGAGCTACCGCCCGTGCGGTTTTTGAAGGAGAAGTTATTGCTATTTTGGCCATACCAGGCGGGAATAAGGGCGTTCAGATTAAACATGGAAACTACATAAGCACCTATTATAACTTATCTGATTTGTATGTAAAAAAAGGAGATAAAGTAAGTTTAAAAGAAGAGCTGGGACTAATATATACTAATCGGTATAATGGTTTAACTCAACTGAAATTTTACCTTTATAAGGACGCCACAAGGTTAAATCCCGAAGAATGGATTTACCGACTCTGACAATAAATGGATTATGGGACCAATTACGGATATTAAGGGAACTTTTACATTGCACAATGGGGTAAAAATGCCATACCTCGGTTTGGGTGTTTACCTTTCTGAAGATGGAAAAGAGGTGATAAATGCAGTAAGATGGGCCCTGGAAGCCGGTTACCGGCATATAGATACTGCATCTATTTACGATAATGAAGAAGGGGTAGGTGTAGGAATTAAAGAAAGTAATATATCAAGGGAAGATATTTTTGTCGTAAGCAAAGTTTGGAATACAGACCAGGGTTATGATACCACCTTAAAAGCCTTTGATGAAAGCCTGGAAAGACTGAATCTGGAATATTTGGATCTTTATCTGATACACTGGCCGGTTCCAGGAAAATATGCAGATACATGGAAGGCCTTGGAATATTTATATAAACAGAAGCGGGTGCGGGCTATTGGCGTGAGTAACTTTTTGAAACACCACCTGGAGGGTTTATTGAATTCTGCGAAGATTGTTCCCATGGTAAATCAGATGGAATTCCACCCGTATTTGGTCCAGCAAGACCTTTTGGATTTTTGTACTGCTAAAAATATTCAATATGAAGCCTGGTCTCCAATGATGCAGGGCAATATTTTTGGTATTGATGTTTTTAAAGAACTTGCACATAAATACAACAAAACCATCGCTCAAATAGTCTTGCGCTGGGATTTGCAAAAAGGAGTTATCACTATTCCCAAGTCCTCTAATAGGGAAAGAATTATTGCAAATGCCGATATTTTCGATTTTGAATTAACTGATGTGGATATAGCTAATTTAGATAGTTTAAATAGAGGAAAACGCTTTGGCCCGGACCCGGACAACTTCGATTTCTAGAGATAAATTACTGAATTAAAATTAATCTTTTACGAATAAGGCGCGAAGTTCTGTAGCCTCAGAGGGTTTCATTTTACCTGCCAGAACCAGACTAAGTTGTTTTCTTCTTAGCGCACCCTCGAAGCGCTCAATTTCAAGTTCAGTTTCAGGGACTACAGGTGGAACTTCTGTAGGTTTACCTGTATCGTCAACTGCAACAAAAGTATAAATGGCCTCATTGGCTTTAACACTTTCGCCACTAAATCTATCTTCCATCCAGACGTCAATATAAACCTCCATCGAAGTTCTAAAAGTTCTGGATATCTTGGCCTCAACAGTCACAACACTTCCCAGGGGAACAGAACGGTTAAAAGCAACGTGATTAACAGAAGCGGTTACTGTAATTCGACGGCTGTGCCTTCTGGCAGCTATACTGGCAGCCCTGTCCATACGAGCCAACAATTCACCACCAAATAGATTATTCAATGGGTTGGTCTCGCTGGGCAAAACCATATCTGTCATTATTGTTCTGGATTCACTGGGTGTTTTGGACTGCATATGATTTTTTTTCAAAGATACGCAGCAATTGTATTGAAGAAGAAGAAAGAAACTATTTTGTAGATAACATCCAGGCGTCTTGTGATTCTGTATGCTTTATTTTCTTCAGAAAGATTAGAGCTTCTTCGGCATTTTCGTAACTTCCATAAGTAACTTGATGCAAGCCATAACTGTTTACTCCAATGTATGCGGCATCATAACCTCTTTCGCGTAATTGTTTCACTTTCTTATCCGCGTTTTCCTGAATTCTAAATGCCCCTGCTATGATATGGTGATTACCTCTGGTTTTTTTAGTTATATGAAGCTTGAGTTCAGGTAATTCCAGGGGGTTTGAGTTAAAAAATGTAGCTTCCTGAATATTTTTAGACACAAGTGTTTGAGCTTCCTCCTGCACGAGTTGTCTGGTGTTCAGTGTTTCACTGTAAAAGCGAAAAGAAGTTAGTCCCGTTGATAAGGCTAATAATATTATGGCAGCATATTTTAAATAGGGTCTGAATTCTGTCCTTTCCCGTTGTTCGGGAGTAATTATAAATGGAATCTTTTCTTCTAATTCAACAACCTGTTCTTTAAGGATTTCACGAGTAACGGTTGAAGAAACAAATGACGATAGGCCAAAAGAAGAGGTCAGATAATTAACCTCATACGAAGGCTGAAACTGTAATTTACCTTCTCTGTTTAACCATAATTCACCAATAGCTGCTATTTTTAGCCTATCCCCGGAATGCAATCGCCTCTTCCATTCTTTGGCTTCCTCCAGGATCTGTTTCAGCATCTCTTCATACGACCTGTTTTCAGCATTAGCCATATACGAAACCAACAAACCATCATTAGATGACAATTGTTCATTAAAGGATATTTGTTTTGAGGGAGGGTAAAAAGTATTGGTGGGTTTTTGAAGTACTGCCGATTTCATCTGGGTCAGAAAGGCACCAAAATCAGGAACTACAACGCAGTTATAGCGGTATAAAAGTTGTTGAATGTAATGCTCAATTCCCATAAACACAAAGATCAATAAAAATTAGGGGGCTTCAAACTAGAGAGAGATTTTTTTTATTAACATAATATTTTGTGTAATTTGTGGATAACTTGAAAATAATTATAAATGACTAAGGATGAGTTAATTGCAATTCTTAGATTGCAAAATATACCCCATATCGGGGATATAACAGCTAAGAAGCTGATAGCTCACTGTGGCAGTCCAATGGCAGTTTTTTTAGATAAAAAGGGCCATCTTGAAAAAATTGAAGGAATCGGATCTGTAACCTTGGGTGGATTGCACAACAAAAAGCATCTTCAAAAAGCAGAGATTGAATACGAATTTATAGTTAAAAATGGGATATCATATTCATATTTTACGGATGTGGACTATCCCTCTTATTTAAAACACTGCATAGATGGTCCTGTCCTGCTTTTCAATAAGGGTAACATTAGGCTGGAGAATAAAAAAGTAATCAGCATAGTGGGTACAAGGAACAGCACTGGTTATGGCAGGGATTTTTGTGAAAAATTTATCGAAGATATAGCACACCTGGATCCGGTAATAGTAAGTGGCTTTGCATATGGTATTGATATTTGTGCGCACAGGGCAGCTTTAAAGAATGGACTGCAGACCATTGGATGTGTTGCGCATGGCCTAAATCAAATATATCCGAAAGCCCACTACAAATATGTTCATGAAATTGAAAGAAATGGGGGGTTTCTAACAGAATTCTGGAGTACAAGTAACCCGGACAGGGAGAATTTCCTAAGAAGGAATAGAATAATTGCAGGTATAAGTGAAGCCACAATTGTAATTGAATCCGGGGAAAAGGGAGGTAGTCTGGTTACTGCTGATATTGCCAATAGTTATAATAGGGATGTATTTGCCGTTCCTGGCCGGGTAAAGGATAAATATAGTCTGGGATGCAATAATCTTATAAAGGGGCAAAAGGCCCACATGCTCACCTCCGCTGCAGATCTGATTTATTTATTGGATTGGCAAGCTGAAGAACATAATACTGCCCCGGTGCAAAAACAACTTTTTGTGGAATTGGATGATAATGAGAAAATCATCTACTCTTTTTTACAAAAAGATGGGCGACAGTTGATAGACCAAATTGCATTGAATTGTCAATTACCTGTGTTTAAGACTATGTCCAGTTTATTGACCATGGAAATGAAAGGGATGATAAAGCCTTTACCGGGGAAACAGTATGAAGCCATTTAAATTTTATCAGACCAGGTAGTTTGTAATTTGTGTATTTGACATCTGTAAACCTTCTATACATGGAGTTTATCGATAAAATACACATATAAAGCCCCCGATTGATCATAGGACTTTTCATATCAAAATTTAATTACAAACCCAGTAGTTGGTTTGCAAAAATCTAGTATCCTATTTTATTCCTAACCCTAGCCAGTACAATATCGGCTACTTTTTTTGCTTTTTCTGCACCTAACGCCAAAGCATCATCTACCTCATTAAGATGATTCATATAGTAATTAAACTTATCACGAGGAGATTTAAATTTTTCAAGGATTAATTCGTACAATGCCTGTTTTGCATGTCCGTAACCATAGTTCCCGTTTAAGTAATTTGACCGCATTTCAGCAACCTGGGCCTTGGAAGCTAAGATGCTGTATAGAGAAAATGTGGTATCAGTGTCGGGGTCTTTAGGTTCCTCAAGAGATTTGCTATCTGTAACGATACTCATCACTTGTTTTCGCAGTTTTTTATCTGCCTGAAAAATGTCTATTAAATTGCCCTTACTTTTACTCATTTTTGCGCCATCTGTCCCCGGAATATACATAGTGTCCTTTTGAACCTGAGCCTCTGGCATTACAAATGTCTCACCCATTTGTGACTGGAAAC
>JAHEBI010000299.1 GCA_024642325.1 Eudoraea sp.
CGCCAATCCTCGAGGGAAAGTTTATGTTGGTTAAAGGACAAATAGGCCAAAGAATCATCAAAAATTTCGTCCTTGATTTTATATGGATAGAAATAATCATCAAAATGAATGGCGTCTACGTCATATTGGGTGACAACTTCGTCGATTATAGATACCAAATGTTGCTGTACCTCAGGTAATCCCGGGTTGTAATAATACTTTTTGCCGTATTTAATCATCCAATCCGGGTGTTGATAGTAATCGTGAGATTTGGAAAGTATATCAGTATTCAGATCAAATGTCGCCCTGTAAGGGTTTAGCCAGGCATGAAATTCAAAACCCCGAATATGGGCCTCCTTTATCAGCCATTCCAGGGGGTTTTGATCAGTTTCCGGCGCAATGCCCTCAGCTCCGCTTAAAAAGCGGGACCAGGGTGAAAAATCAGATTCATAAAAGGCGTCACCAGCAGTGCGTATTTGTACGACGACCGCATTAAAATTTAGCGCTTTATAAAAATTGAGAATACGTACATATTCTTCTTTTTGCTTTTCCCAGGGATCACCACCTCTTTTAGGCCAGTCAATATTAACTACCGTAGCAATCCAGACTGCCCGAAATTCGGTTTTTGGCCCGGCTTTCTGATGCCTGATCAGGCTACAGGAAGATAGTAAAAGTACTAGAAGTACCCCGAATTTTTTCAGCATCAATTGGGTTTAATTTCCTGCTCCGGCCTTTATTTGCTGACAGAAGCAGGGTGATTTAGCTTGCGATTATGAATTGAATTTATAACGGACAAATCCCTCCATTGCCTCATATTCTGCCATTCCCAGGGCGTTGTACTTATTAGCGGTTTCAGTATTACGCTGTTCGGCCCTTTGCCAGAATTCCCGCTGGTCGTTACCCGGAAACATGGCACTGTCTTTTTGAGATTGATGCTTAAAAATCGCACTCTTTTTTCGTTCCATATCCTTGGGGCCAATAGGTATGGTCATCTCCATATCTGCAATATCCCATTCCTGCCATGCACCCCTATAAAGCCACACATAGCAATCATTTATCCATTCCGCTTTTTCTTCCACCAATCTGTCCAGGGCGCTGTAAATTATCTGGAGGCATACCCGGTGAGTACCGTGCGGATCAGAGAGGTCTCCCGCTGCAAATATTTGCTGCGGTTTTATTTTATTCAGCAGATCATAGGTTATCTGAACATCTTGTTCAGAATAAGGTTTCTTTTTAACGGTTCCTGTTTCATAAAAAGGAAGGTTTTGGAAGTGGGCGTTTTTTTCTTTTACACCGCAGTACCTGCACGCAGCCAAGGCTTCCCCTTTTCTGATAAGGCCTTTAAATTTTTGAATTTCGGGACTGTCCACCTGCCCGGGTTTTTTGTTGTCTAGGAATTCCCTAACCTTCATAAATTGCTTCAATAAGGCACTGTTTTCTTTCTGTACATCTGTTGCGAAATCCATAAAGCGGATTACTTCATCATCAAAAACAGCAATATTACCGGAAGTCTGATAGGCCACATGAACTTCATGGCCCTGGTCTACCAACCTTAAAAGTGTGCCACCCATGGAAATGACATCATCATCAGGATGAGGGCTGAATATGAGTGAAGTTTTTGGGTAAGGATCCTTTCTTTCGGGTCTTTGACTATCGTCTGCATTTGGTTTGCCACCGGGCCATCCGGTAATAGTCCGTTGCAACTGATTGAAAACAATCAGATTAATGTGTTCTGCAGATCCTATTTCCGCTACTAAATTACCCATTCCATGCTCATTGTAGTGTTCATTGGTTAATTTAAGTATTGCTTTATTGAGTTTTTCGGAGAGCCAAATGGTTGCTTTTTTAATTAACTTTTCATTCCAATCACATTCACTAACCAGCCATGGCGTATTTACCCTGGTAAGTGCGGAAGCTGCTGCGTGGTCAACAATAAAATCACATGTCCTGTGATGTTGAAGGAAAGTTGCCGGCACAGATTCTCTTATTTTTCCCTCAACAGATTGCTTAATTACATTTGCTTTCCCTTCGCCCCAGGCCATTAAAATTATGCGTTTTGCGGCCATGATTGACCCAACACCCATAGTAATTGCCTTTGTAGGGACATTTTCCAATCCGAAAAAATCGCTTGCCGCATCCAATCGTGTAACTCTGTCAAGTCTTACTATTCTCGTTTTACTGTTCAGGGATGAGCCTGGTTCGTTAAAGCCAATGTGTCCTGTTCGGCCAATACCAAGAATTTGGATGTCAATTCCTCCTGCCGCCAGAATTTTTTTCTCATAATTAATACAGAAATCGCGAACATCTTCTTTATCTAAGGTGCCATCCGGAATATTAATATTACTTTTTTTGATATCAATATGATCAAACAGATGCTCGTTCATAAAACGAACGTAACTATGTATGGAATCGGACTCCATCGGGTAGTATTCATCCAGATTAAACGTAATTACATTTTTAAAGCTCAGGCCTTCTTCTTTATGAAATTTCACCAGGAATTCATACATCTTGGTAGGAGTGGAACCCGTTGCTAATCCCAATACTGCATTTTTACCTTGCTTTTGCCGTTGTCTGATAAGTTCTGCGATTTCATTAGCTACAAAAAAAGACGCCTGTTCAGAACTCTCGTGAATGACGGTATTAATTTTTTCAAATTTCCGGGACTCTTCGTCGGTTGGAAAACTCATTTCGTTTGGGTTTGTGAGTGTTACTGCCATTTTAGATATATGTATTAGTGATTCTTTAAGGCAAAGATAAAAAAACAAATTATATTTTGCAGCATTGTGCAATATAAATTGCAAATAATTGCCATATAAACAAATAAATAATGTAATTAACAGTAAAAAACAGCAAACTAAATTATTTTATTATCTTTGTTAATGGTAATCAATCAGAATAGATACATGTTAAAGGAAGAGCGCCAGATGGCTATATTGAATGAAGTAGAGCTTCACAATCGCATTTTGTTAACCGATATAGCGGAAAAACTGAATGTATCTATAGATACTGCCAGAAGGGATGTTAAAGAACTGGATGCCTCGAATAAATTAAGGAAAGTTCATGGAGGCGCCATATCCCTGGGCTTTACAGGTCTGGCGAGTAGTAATGCAAATATATATGCGCTTGAAGAAAAGATTGCAATTGCTCAAAAAGCAATTAGTCTCATTCGGGATGGGAGCGTAATATTCATAGACGGGGGAACTACATGTCTGGAACTTGTTCGATTAATACCGCCAAATCTAAAGCTTACCTGTTTTACGTTAAGTCTCCCTGTTGCATGGCAATTGCTTTCCAATCCCGATATTAAGGTGATTTTTATTGGAGGGGAAATTTCGAAGGATGCACAAATTTCGGTGGGTGCTTATACAGTTCATCAATTATCGGAAATCAGATTTGATTACAGCTTTATCGGGACGGGTTATGTTGATTCAATTCATGGTTTAACCGAGTTTGACTGGGAAATTGTACAAGTGAAAAAGGCTGTTATCCATGCATCCAAAAAAACGGTACTTTTGTGTATATCTGAAAAGCTAAATTCACAGCATCAATATAAAACCTGTGATATAAATTCCATTAATACTATGATAACCGAATTAGCGCCGGATAATAATCTTCTTAACCTCTACAGAAACCAGGATATTCATCTTCTATAATATGTCGGATTATATTAAAATTACGGAAACTCCTTCGGGTTACTCAGATTTGGAACTGATGAATACCCAAACCATTCTGGAGAACATCAATAATGAAGACAGGAAAGTGGCAGAGGCTGTCCAAAAGGTAATTCCACAGCTCACCAAACTAGTCGATGCTTTAGAACTTCGTTTTCGCAATGGCGGGCGTTTGTTTTACATAGGTGCCGGTACGAGCGGTCGGTTGGGTATTTTAGATGCTTCAGAGATTCCTCCAACCTATGGGATGCCGCACGATAGAGTAATAGGTTTAATTGCAGGCGGAGATTCTGCCATAAGAAAGGCTGTTGAATTTGCCGAGGATGATACCAGGCAAGCCTGGCTAGATCTTAAATCTTATGATATAACCGATAAAGACATTCTGGTGGGGATTGCCGCA
>JAHEBI010000300.1 GCA_024642325.1 Eudoraea sp.
TTTTAAAAGGCTTAAATTCATTTCCGTCATATAAGAAAAACCCCTGAGTTCTGGTTCCTATCAAAATTTGGCTATCATCATATGGTAAAATCACATAAACCCGTTCGTCTGCAAAACGTTCCCCGCCCGGCACTAATTCAAAGGTGTCATCGTCCAGTAATCTGGTTAGCCCCACCCCCCATATTCGTAAATAATAAGTGTTATGTACAATATTACCAACATGATATCCATTTTCGGATACAATGACCTTCATTTTTTCACCATCCCAACAGAATAATTTAAACTCTGACCGAAAAATGACTCGCCCCTTATAATAATCTACTTCCCAGACTTCATTGAAATCTTTGTGCTCTTCCGGGACCTCGTCCAGGAGAGATACGTATTCTATTTTTCCCGTTTTATTGGGGCTTAAGTAACCAATATTTCCTCCGCCACCTACAAAAATAGTTCCATCAGGATCCTTAACCATACATCTTGCACCTGTATTTCCTTCAATTGTATTCCAGTTTACCCCGTCATATTGCAGTACACTCGTCGAATTGGCAAAATACATCATCCCGTCTTTATCCTCCAGAGCCCACCAGTTAACGGGGTTACCATCATATTCCTGATAACTGTAATTGGTAATAAAAGGCTTCCCTAATTGTTTCTGCGCCAAAAGAGGTGCAATGGCTATTAAAAGGAAACTAAAAAAAAGGACTACTTCTTTTGGGCGAGCGTACATTATAGTTTTTGGCATAGTTGGCTGGAAAATAATTGTGGTTGGTCTTTATGAATTATGTTTAGCGGAATTTACAAAATTTATTCATACCGGCGAATGTTAACCAGAAAAAGAGGGGCTCTTTAAAAGTCTTGGGAGAAGATTCTCACAGCCCTGTGAGATTTACCCCTGTAAATAAAAAGTAAGGTGCTATTTTAATATTTGTTACCGCACATTTCATGGGCTTAAAAGATAGTCAAAAACTCCTGTAGTACTATACTGCCCATTCCTAATTTTTGCGTATTTTAGACGGCAATTTTAAGGGGTATGAGCCTTTATCCAAAATGGTTAACAATAAGGGGTATAAAAAGTATAACAGAAAACAGTACACGAATTTAGATGGATATTAAAAATTTGCATACCTCTACCCTTGAGAAACTTTATGGTCCCATTTCATGTGAAATTATTCGTCAGGATGATGAAATAAGGATTGTCCATCTCAGGGATAAAAAGGATATTTCAAGAACGGTAGGTGTTGTCAGGTTTTATAACACAGATCACAAACCTATCAATACAGTCCATAAAACTATCCTGGCAGGAGGACTGCTGGGTAAAACCCTGCAACAATCCAAAATTGGTTATAACAAGGAAATCATAGGAGCGGTTCCCGTGAAGTTGCCTGATTGGATAAAAAATGACTTCATAACTGATGAAGAACATAGCATAGCATTAATCTCGACAATTAAGGTACATACCTCTTCCGGCGGACCACTTCTTTACACCGTAATAATTGAAGTCCTGCCTCCCGATCTTAGCTATGGGCATGTACATGAAACTATTCGAAAGCAGGATATTGATGATGATATTTTACCTTTATTTGAAATGGCCGATTTAATAATTGAAAATATAATTCTATAAAAAAATGTATAACTGTATAGTAATCGGGGCAGGGCCTGGAGGCATAGTTGCTGTTAAAGAATTACTTGAAAAGGGAATTAAGAATGTGCTGTGTTTGGAGCAGTCTGATACCCTTGGGGGTGTTTTTGCCAATGGGTATGACAATCTTATCCTGACATCATCTGTAACTTTTAGCATGTTTTCGGATTTCTGGGTAGGTGAGGGCATGGATCACCACTTTTGGAGCAAAGATGAAGCTGTTGGTTACTGGAATTCCTATGCAGGACATTTTGGGGTGAAAGAACATATACGCTATATCAGCAAAGTAGCGGAAGTAGTTTCAATTGAAGAAGACCACTGGCAGATTCGTCTCGCAACCGGTGAAGTTTTAGAGACCAAACGTCTTATTTTGGCAATAGGCAATAACAACGTTCCCAAATATCCGGATTGGCAAAGGGAGCTTACCAAAGTATCTTATTCACATTCCAGGGATTATAAAAATGCAAACGATTTTAAAGGTAAGAGGGTGCTCGTAGTAGGCGGTGGGGAGTCCGGATCTGATGTGGCCTTTGAAATCTCACAGGTGGCGGAACAATGCTATGTAAGCCTCCGTGAGTCTACCGGATGGGTGGTTCCCAGACGGCGAGGAGGTCATGCGGCAGATGTTTCAACGCACCGGGGAATTTGGGACCTGCCTCGTGACTATGGAAAATATTTAAGTCCTTTTGTGCTTAAACTGGAAAGGGCCAGAATGGATCCGGTTTTTGATGCCCTTGCAGACCTTAATGCTAAAATTACAGTTAAACGAGGTATCTGGGGAATATTCGGGACTAAAACACTCGCCTTACCCAAAGCCATTGCCCATTATGGTTGTAAGGTGGTTGGAGAAATCACCAAAGTGGAAGAAGGTGGGCGTAAGTTAATCGCCGCAGATGGTACTTCATTAGAGGATATTGACGCCGTAGTTTTTAGTACCGGCTACCAGAACAAAGTGGACTTTATGCCGGAAGGACTTAAAACCTGTGATCCCCGGAAGATGTATAAACACATGTTTCATCCTGAATATGGTGATCGAATAGCCTGGATAGGGTGGGCGAGACCCGGATTTGGAAGCCAGTTCCCCATAATGGAAATACAATCGCGCTATTGTGCCTTAATTTTTAATGGCGATATGAAATTACCGGATCCGGCGGAAATGGATACAGTAGCAGAGAAAGATTTTGCTGTATACCGTGAACAATTTGAGGAAAATGCGGAACGCATCCGCAGTTTGGTGGATTACCACGGCTATATGAATGGTATGGCTGCAATTATAGGTTGCAACCCTCCTTTATATGAATACTTTTTCCTACGCCCCAAACTTTGGCTTCATTTAATGTATGGTCCTACGCAGGCTACCCAATTCAGACTTCGGGGCCCAGGGAAGAAAGTTGAATTATCACATGAGATAATAAAAAAACTTCCCATAAGTACATTTAATCATATTGTAAAGGCCGGCTTACGGGGGAGGGTCCGCTATGGATTGCGAAGTTTAACACCAGGTTTCCTTCAAAGCAATTAACCGGTAAACTGTATTATTGGCATTGTCATCCCGGGTAATAGGATAGTGTTAGAAAGATTCGGAATTTTGGATCCCCGGCGTTCTTAAATTTGCCAAAGAAACGGTTGCCTTATGCTCAATAAGGAAGCAAGGCCCAGTAAGTATTTTACATCAGATATTTAGTGTATTCTCCTTTTCAATTTTGGTCTTTTGCGCTTTTTTGGGACCATTTACAAAATACATATCCATCATACCTTTATTCTTAACATGTATTTGCCCCCGATGTTCACAGGCATAACTATCCCTGATGAGCAAATAGGTACTTTGTGAAATATTTACTTTTCCAGGTTCGGATAAAGACTCCATACGGGCAGCCACATTCACCGTATCGCCCCAGATGTCATAGGCAAATTTCCTGGTCCCAACCACTCCGGCTACAATGGCTCCTGTATTGATGCCAATACGAACTTCAAAAGGAACAATATCCTTGGGGGGATTGAGTTTAGTTTCTTCCATCGCCTTAGCAATTTCAAAAGCGGCCTGTACCATTTTAAAGGGATGGTCTTTGGTTGGAAAAGGCAAGCCACCCGCACACATATAGGCATCACCAATAGTCTTGATTTTTTCAAGATCATATTTTTCCATGATGTCATCGAACTTCGAAAAATAATAATCTACGGTTTTGACCAGTAATTCCGGGGATAGATTTTGGGAATAACTCGTAAAGCCCTTAAAATCAGTAAACATGACGGTAACCGATTCAAATTTTTTGGCTTTTACCTTACCGAACTGTTTTAGTTCCAGGGCGGTCTCATCGGGTAGGATGTTGAGCAACAGGTTCTCCGATCTGTTTTTCTCTTCTTCAATGATCTTATTGGTTTTCTTTATATAGCGGTATCTTTTATAG
>JAHEBI010000301.1 GCA_024642325.1 Eudoraea sp.
CAAAATCTGTTAAAGCTCCCCCACCATTTAGGATGGGGTCTGTCAGCCATTCTAAAAACTCAGGGTTGCAACCAATTTCAATAGGTCCCTGATGCCCTGTACGAAACACAATTTTTTTTATATCACCTATTTCCCCGGAATTATTTATACGGTCATAGGCAGCTTGATTGCTGGGGTACCATGAGGTTTCATAATTGGTTAAAAGATAAATGTTATGCTTTTTTGCCAAAGCAATCATTTTGCTCGCATGTTCCCAACTAACAGCCAGTGGCTTTTCCACCATAATATGGATTCCTTTCGGCGCACAATATTCTACTACCTCTAAATGATCATAAATTGTATTGAATGCAGTCACTGCTTCAGGTTTCGTCTGCTCAATCATTTCTTCCATGGTATTATATACAATATCCATAGAATAACCATGTTGCCTGGCATATTTACTGGCAAGATCTCTATTAGGCTCCACTATCCCCACAATTTCTATATCTTTTCTATTTTCTCTGCCCAGAATCCAATGTACGTGAGAGTGAACCAAACCTATTACTCCTACTTTAAGAGTCTTGGAATTCAAACTGCCCTGAGATTGCTTGATATCATTCAAATCCAACTCACTCGCCATATTTTTTTGAAACGGAAGGATAGAAGAAATTGTGCAAAAAACTATAAGAGACAGATACTTCTTCATCGTTAAAATATGTGGTTGTAAGTTTATATTTTATAAAAATTAGCAGGCACTTATGAAATTATCTTTCGTTTAACGCCTGGTTAATTGCTTTTTCAACCAGGGGAGCCATTAACTCATAACCCTTTTTATTAGGGTGAACCCCATCACTGCCAAGATCTTCCTTAAGGCCGTTTTTCCCATCGGTCATTGCAGAAAAATAATCCAGGTAGATAAAGCCTTTAGTACTGGCATAGTCCTTAATCATAGTATTTAGAGCAGGAATTTTTTCATTGGGCATAAGACCTGTTCGCCAGGGATAATCGTAAGCAGGTAATACAGAGCACAAAACGACTTTTATGCCATTCGCTTCTGCCAATTCTGCCATTGACATTAAATTATCTGCAATCATTTGCAAGGTTGATGGACCTGTATTGCCTGCAATGTCATTAGTGCCTGCAAGAATAACTACTACTTTAGGCTTCAGATCCAGCACATCCTGACGAAACCTTACCAGCATTTGAGGTGTTGTTTGCCCGCTTATACCTCTGTTGATATAAGGCTTGCCTTCAAAGAACTCCGGTTGGTGCGCAGACCATCCAATGGTAATAGAATTGCCCATAAAAACCACGCGATTTTCATTGAGTTTAGCCTCCGACAGCTCTGAATTGGCAGCCCTGAAGTGTTCAAGTTCAGCCCAGTCCTGGGCGTTTAAAATGGAATACATAAAAAAAAGGCAGCTTAAAAGAAGATATTTCCGGTTGTTTAAAATCATAATTGATAATTATTAGATTTTGAAAAGATACATAATGTAAAAAAAATAACAATACTATGGAACAAATCATTGCAAGTACTATGGAACAAATCATTGCAAGCGCATTAAAGTAGTTTTTGGAACTAAAAAACCCCACATTTTTTGGATGCAGGGTTTTTAATTTCTCAATATATTTTAATTATTCACACAGGATGTCATCGCCATTCATATCCCAGCAATGCCATTCTTCATTTCCAAAATAATCAGCAGCTCTTACTCTTCCTATGAAGGTTTCCCTGCTCCATTCAATTCTAACATCACTAAAAGCCTGCCTGTTGCTGTCGTAAGCGTGTGCATCGAAATAGGCATCCAGATTGCCGTCCTGTAGTCCATATTCCAAATAGCTGTCTTTGAACATATCATCATTTTCCTGTTCATTGAGTTCCCTTACCCAGGTGTACCGGATATTGCCAATTTCTTCATTGGCCCTTTCCCAGTCAATCCGGAGCATTGCGTCAGGTCTTTCTGCACTTTCATTTAATATCCAATATCCACTATTGCCATCCATGGCAGAACTTCCGTAAAACCATAGAAATTCTTCAAAAGCACCAATTCCTGCTTTGGTTATATACATTTTCCAAAGGACTTCTTCTCCTGTTACCTCGCCTGTAAGACGCGCAGTATATTCACTTGTAAAACCATCCACACTATAAGTCCACTGCCAATTATTCTCCCCTAAATTTTCAGGGGAATGGGCAAAAGCAGATTTGAAAGAAGCTACCGGTACTGCCAAAGTTGTAAAAAGGGCTGAGTTCCAGACTCCAACAACAACCCCCGAAAAAAACCAGTTTCCATTAGGAGCTTTACTATCATAAACAAGGGCAGTACTTTTTCCTGAATTGGAATTATCAGCAAAATCACCAAAATCAATAACCATAGATTCATATAGCGGTAAAGCCAGGGTATTTGCTGTATCTGTCCCATCATCCGAGTTTTCACAGGATGTAGTAAAAACAAGGGCAAACATTATGAATATGCCATATATTTTCCAATTTTTCATAACCTAAAATATTTGTTAATTAATTAAATTGATATGTACATTTAACGCTTAAGTTGCCATAAAAGTGTAAGGGAAATGGTCATTTATCGAAAAGTTCGTCCAGAAATTTATCCATAATCTGACGGATATATCAGCAAGGGTTACCAATCCTAGTTCTGGTTAGGGAACTACAAATCAGCTGCTATAGAAATTAAGAGTAAAGTAAAGGTGGATCTGAAATCTAATACCTTGCGGATTTACCCCTGGACAAGGTTTTTTCAATAAATGTTCTAATGTCGTTGTTGGCTTTTTCCAAATCTTCTTTTCGCAGGTACATCATATGACCACTGCGATAACCTTTAAATTCAAATCGATCTCTCATACGACCACTTGGATCAATTTGCCACATCGTGTATTTCGCATTAAAATAGGTGGTGGCACCATCATAATATCCGGACTGGACCATTACATGCAAATAAGGGTTTTGGGCCATAGCCTGCCTCAGATCGTCCCTCGTATTGTCTTCTTCATTATCCCATGGACGCACAGGGCCAAACATATTATATTTGATATCTGTTTTAAACTGCAGCTCTTCCTGTAGATAATAATTTATAGCCGGTGTAAAGCTATGCAACCAAGAGGTTAGTTCTGAATTATAATCAGGTTTAGTTCCAGAAAGTTGCTTATCCAACCCTAAATACCTGCTGTCCAGTCTTCCTATAGTATAACCACTTCGATCCCTTAATAATCCTTTCCAGAAATATGAAGTAGGAACTACAAGATTATGATCCAATATTTCTTTTTTGGAAAGCCCTGAATAATATGCCATTTTTTCTGCCACAGCATTCTTTTCTGCATCACTTATAAATCCCCCTTTTGCGATAGCCGGGAGAACCGTATTAATTGTATAAGCTTCAGATTCTGGCAAAATATCCAGTAAATCTTTTTGTTGAAGATCGTTGTCCAAGGCTTTTTGATACCAGGCCGCAGCTGTAAAATAGGGTAGATTTAAGGCGCTGCTTACCGGGCCGCCTACGCGAATAACTTTGTAATCAGCAGGGGAAACCATTATAACACCATTTAAATACATCCACTGCTGGTTTTGGAGTGCCAGCGCCAATCCCATTACTCTGGTGCCACCATAACTTTCACCTATAATATATTTAGGAGAGTTCCACCTGTTATTGCGGGTTACAAACGTATTGAGCCATTCTGCCAGATATTTTATATCTGCATTTATCCCAAAAAATTTACTTCTGTCTACTTCTTTACCACTTTCCGGAATAGACCTTGAATATCCCGTATTAACGGGGTTAACATAAACAATATCCGTTACATCCAATATAGAATAAGGGTTTTGTTTTACACCGTAGGGTTGAACTGGATACCCTTCGTCATCAATCTTTAAAATTCTTGGTCCGGTGTAGGCCAAATGCATCCAAACCGAGCCAGATCCGGGCCCGCCATTAAAGGATATTAGCAATGGGCGGCTCGCTCTATCCTTTACATTGTTTCGTGTATAATACGTATAGTGAAGAGATGCAATAGGCTCCCCCAGCTCATCCCAGACGGGTTGAGTT
>JAHEBI010000302.1 GCA_024642325.1 Eudoraea sp.
ATTGGTATGTATTGGGTGCTGTTAGGTGAACTGGTTCCGGAAGAACATATGGACCATTTCCTTGCTCATTTAACAAATCCGGAAGAATTTTACAGGAAGACACCATTACCGGCACTTTCCGCAGATGACCCGGATTATAAGGGATGGGGTGACTATTGGCTGGGAGGCGTTTGGGCTCCTACTTCCTATATGGTACTTAAGGGATTATCAGCGAATGGGAAACACGAATTGGCAAAAGATCTTGCCGAGAAAACATATGCTGCAGTTGCTGAGGTATTTGAAGCAACCAATACTTTTTGGGAGAACTATGCCCCCGATCTGATTTCTTACGGGATGCCTGCAAAAAAAGATTTTTGCGGGTGGACCGGACTAGTGCCTATTGCTATATATAAAGAATACATTAGAAAAGAGGCTTAATTATTTGGCCGTAGTCCCATACTTCAGTAGCGCTACTTTTGAATAGGCCTTGCTACCATTATCCCGCTGTTTTTTTTAATGTTTTTTAAATAATCCACTAACGGCAATTCAGAGACTTTTACTTCTCCTGAAGAAGAAGCGTGCAGTAAGTGAATACGTCCGTCTTTTTCTCTGCTGGCAATTCCTGTATGGGTGATGTCCAGTCCGGGAATAGACGTAGTTAAAGCAATGATATCGCCGTTCTCTATTCGGTCTTCATTAGCTTCTATCCGGTCTTGTGGCAAAATACATATCGATTGCTGGTTAAGGTAGTTTTCTGAAACCTGGATTTTCCTGAAATTTTCTTCATCCTGCAAAAAGGGGTACAAATCCCTGTGTGTACTCATAAAGTTAATGTCCTTATTTATTTCCTGTCCGCCTATTTCCTGAGTTATATCTATTAACAAACCTTTCTTTTCGTTATCCGCAATCCATTCAGAAAAATAATGCAATCGTGAAGCATAACCATCCAACTGACCATCCTTATATCGAATATTCTCAAGGGTATTGGTGAATGAATCAAAATTCATTTTATCCTGTTTTAACAAAATGCTGAACGCCAAAACATTCTCTACATAAGTAGTACAATCCATGCCGCTTAAATTAATGACCAAAGATTCTGATTCTCCTATTTCCAGAGTTTTGGCTACATATGGGGTGCCTAGAAATGTTTTGCCGATAGAGACCATGGCATCACCAAAACTTGAATTTTTTAAATTTTCAATTTCTTTAATTTTTAGACCGAAAGCTGTTTTGTCCTGCTCAGAACAAATAAGTTGCTGGGCACCAAGTTGAAGAGAAAATAAAATAATAAAAAATCCGGGAATTAATTTCATATCTATTTGCATGTACTGCAAAAGTACGATTTAGAAGCCAAAACTCCCATAGCTCCGGTATTGGTTTGGCCGGTAGGCAATGGCCCTTTTTCGATCTTTTAACAAAAAGGTTTCGGTTATAAAATCTATGGACTCTTCCTCAGTATCCGTATCGGCCATCCGCAGCCCGTCATTCATATAATAAGGAAATGAATCAAACGGGGTGTCATCTGAAAATACTACCATATGGATTTTAAAATTCTTATTATAATCCTGGGTATTTTTTGACTTAAAATAATATGCGGTATAAGGTTTGCCATTGTAATTCATTTGTTTGTCCCCCAGATAAATAATCGTGTCTTTATTACTGTCAAATCTTCTGTCCTTATAAATGAGGGCTTCCGCCAAATATTGCTGAGAACTGTATTGATGTGGAAAAATATCGGACCTTCCCTGTTGCTTTAATTTGGTATACAGCAAAAGCCTGCTATTGATATCGTATGCCATAGAATTGACCACTGCGGTTGGGATGCTTTTTCCATCAGACGCGAGCTGTGTTATATAAGTGCTGCGTATTTGCGGATCTTTTACCAATAGGAGCCGGTTAAAAAATTGACCCATTTCTCTTTCATCTGCAAAAGGATAAAGTAAAACCACATAGTCTTCTAAAATATCGTTATTTATGAGTCTGGTGTAATTTGCCTGTCTTGTTTTTAGTTCACTGTTGTTTTGTTCACCGAGGTGTCTTTTTAAAAGAATCTTGGCATCACTTAAAAGCTGGGCCCGGTATTTTTTATACTGTGCCGGTTTTACCAACTCCTCTCTTTTTAGCTGAGCCAGAAGTGAGAAAATTGGAGCTTTGTATTCCGTAATAGAACTGTATTCCAGTAATTCCGGATATAACCTCTTTGCTAATTCCAAACTGTCCTGGTATGGTTTGAAAATACTTTTTATCTCGGCAACATTTGATACCAGAGGCAAATCCTGCGACATAAGCTTGAGTAGGAGACCGGCTGATGCTTCGTCCTTTTTTCGTGCAATGGATTGTAATATTTTAATTTGTGCGCTGGAGTTATTATAGGATTGGGCATATAAATCCTTCAGAAATGGAACAACTTTCGGATGTTCCAATTCCCCTAATTTTTGAATAAGGTAAGATTGTATATGCTTTTTGTCTTCATCAAAGGGATATTGTGAAATATAGTAGGTTAATGAATCTATATGGCGTTCATCAAACAAGAGATACCGATAGCCTTTTAATACTATACTATCATTTTCCCTTAGTGCAGCAAAGAAATCTGGTGTTTTATCTTCGAGCAGGTCTCTCCCAACAAGTCCGCCTTCCGGTTTAAAATTGTCAAAAAAGGCACTTATAAAAGGACTGGGCTGTGAAATGGTATCTATTACCGCTTTCAATTCGTAAAATAACCCACCCCGGATAATATTCTTAATTAATATACCCCTGGTACTGGCGGTATCTGTTAATACGAATTGCATTTCGTGGTATCCTTCACCTGAGGTTTTAATTTTTTCATTTTGGACATGAAATTGTTTGTCTGAATATTGTTTTTTGCGCAAAACCCAAATAGAATCAATATTCGAAAAGGTTAGATAATCATGAGATTTTGTAATCTCGACCTCGATTGCCTCATTGTTTTTGTTCTGATAAATGGTCTTTTTGGAATAGGGACTATAGGCTTTTGTTTTTTTCTTGTTACCGAACTGGTAATCGCTGTGCTCCACAAATTTAGGTGGATTCACAGATGTAACCGTACTGAAATGCATGGCAGTATCAACTACCTTTTTGAATTCCTCAGGGTAAGAAACTTCACTTATTTTAAAAGAATTAAAGAACTCCAATGCATTTATTTCACTACTGGTGCGGGTTCCGAGCAAATAATAGTCGCCCCTTTGAATTACCGTTTTCAGGTATAAGTCCTCACCTGTTACTGGATCCCAAACAGCCTTTGATGTCAGAGATTTATTTTCAAAAGAATTGTATTCGGGCTGCAGATTAAGGTCCTGGTATATTCGTTTTTGAATTTGTTTGAGTTCAAAGGTATCCTCCTCAATAAAATTTAGATCGTTGAGGGTAGTTTTCTTAAGGAAATAATAGGAATCGGTTTCCGGGTCATATCCTTCAATATTACGGCTGCCAACCCTTGAGGCGTTTGTAAATCTATGAAGCCCGGGCATAGAAATCTCAAAATCCTTGTATGTTGAGGTAATGAGTTTACTTCCTTCTCCAGGTGATTTAAACCTGAGGGTATTAAAGATTAGGTCTGAATAATTAAGGACATAATCACCCTCCCCACCCATTTTAAATATAAGAATCTCCAGGGGGGTCACATAAATCTGGTATCGCTGATGATCACCGTTCTTTAATTTGTTTCTGATATCGAGGCCTTGATATTTCTTGTTGACTATAGGGGTTTTCTCTAATATACTACCCGGTATATTTTCAAATAATAATTGTTCAATATCACCCAAAGTGTAGTCCCCGCCTGGTTTCAGGCTGGAATAAGTGGGGATCCTGTTTACCATAAAATAACTGCCATTTGCCAAATCCGGTGAAACATAAATTGTGGTAATTTTTTCAGATATTGGATATAATTTATAAGGCAATGAAATGGTAAAGAAATTATCGTCCGGACCAAAAGTTTTGTAAGTATGCTCTCTTATTTTGCCGGCAAATTTTTCTTTTAACTTTCGTCCTTTCTCGGTGGCTTCAGAAACAAGGGGCTTTA
>JAHEBI010000303.1 GCA_024642325.1 Eudoraea sp.
TTATAACTATCCCTGCTCAGCTCTATAGTCCCTGTACTTCCATAAATGGTGGCGCCCCTTCCCGGTTGTTCCGGTTTAATAACGCCACGGCTATGGCCATTCCAGGTAATGAATTTATTACCGCTAAAGGTATAGGTCACCTGCTGGTTATCGGGGTACTGCCAATCATCATCATAAGCGTATTTGCCTCCGAAAGAAGTAACGGTCTCCGGGAGATCAACTCCCAGTGCCCATCGGCAGATATCTATTTCATGGGTACCATTGTTGTGAATTTCGCCTGTACCCCAGTTGCGAAACCAATGCCAATTGTATGGATGAATGTTGTCTTTATATGCTTTCCTTGGAGCCGGTCCCTGCCAGAGTTCCCAGTTGAGGGTAGGAGGCACTGCTACATCAACACCTTTTCCAATAGATGACCGGCTGTTGGAATAATAAGCTTCACCTTTGTATACATTCCCTATGATGCCGTTCCTTATATCTCTAACCGCAGAAATAGACGTTCTGGCAGAACGTTGCTGATTGCCCATCTGCACTTTTTTACCGTATTTTTTTTGTGCCGCTACCAATAATTCATTCTCATAGGGATTATGACTACAGGGCTTTTCAACATAAACATGCTTCCCCGCCTGCAGGGCCATTATAGCCATTGGGGCGTGCCAATGTTCTGGTGTCGCAATGAATACTGCATCAACATCTTTATCCTCAAGCATTTTCCTGAAATCCTTTTCCACTTTAGGGACGTAACCAATTCGTTCCTGACACCAGATGTTATGCGCCTCAATAATGGTATCATCCACATCGCAATTGTAAATGATTTTTACATTTGGACTTTTTGCAATACCCATGGTCAGGGCTTTTGCTCTGCTTCGTACCCCGATAACCGCAACCCGTAATTGATCATTTGCACCAAAAATATTAGCATTAAGTGTATTTGGAAGCACAAAACTACCCAGGGTTAAGGCAGCGCTTCCTGCAGTGGTTTTTTTAATAAAATCTCGTCTTGTAGTCATGTTTTAATTGGTTAGGATTGGTTTTATCTTAATATTTTTAAAGGAAACACGATCACCGTGGTCCTGAAGTAGGATATGGCCCTGGTCAGCTTCACCGAAGTCTGGCCAAACTTTATATTTACTTTCTGCCACAAGCTTTCGATAGGCATCACTTTTCCTTTCGTATTCCAAAACTTTCATGCCATTTAACCAATGCTCCACATGGTTATCTTTAGAAAGGATTCGGGCATGGTTCCATTCCCCAATTGGATTCACGTGTTTGGCCGGATCCGCCTTTATGAGGTCATACAAGGATGCTATTGTTCTGCTTCCCTCCTGATTTCCTAATTTGGCATCCGGATGAGTGGCGTCATCCAGAATTTGGTATTCCAGCCCAATGGATGAGCCAGGTCCTTTATTGAGGTCGGTGTCCACAAAATATTTAATTCCACTATTGGCACCCTTTGTAATTTTAAAATCTAATTGCAGTTCAAAATTACCATAAAGGCCCTCAGTTACAATATCGCCACCGGCATTGGATTCTTCCCCGCCCGATGACAATACCGTTAGCTCGCCATTTTCCATTATCCAACCTTTGGCCGGGAAATCATCGAGTCTGGCCCCTCGCCATCCGTTGCTTGTAGTGCCATCCCATAGTAGTTCCCAACCATTTTTTTCTTCGTCAATGCCGAGTCGGTTTTTAGTAATGACTGGTGTAAGGCTGGTTTTTCGGGCATATTTGGAAAGACTATCCGTTATTATTTTAATGTTTTTCCATTGAATTTCTGTGCCGGCTTTCTGGTCCTCGCCTATGCTGTGTACCTGAAGACCAATAAAGCCGCTAGCCGTTTTATCGTCTATCAGATAAGCCGCAGGGATATCATTTATCCATGTTTTGAGAGTGTCTCCAAGCGCCTCTATCCTATAGTGATTCCAGTCATTTTGTTTAAATGCTTTTTGCGCTTCTGGATTATTGTCCATAGTGCAAAGCCAACCCCTCCTGGCCTCGTCATAGATACCTGCACTCCAGGCCCTGTCTGAAGGGTCTATCTCTATCTGATAACCGTGAACTCGCCCATTCCGGTAATATGGGAAACTGTTACTCCTTATTTGAATACCGGAGTTCATAGTGGAATCTACTTTATAATCCAATTCCAGGATAAAATCTCCATACATCTTTTCTGTGGTTAAAAAGGTGTTGGGGGTATCATGTACGGTGCTTCCCACAATAATTTCATCTCTTACCTCATAATGTGCCTCACCTCCTTTTATTGTCCAGCCATTAAGGGTTTCCCCGTCAAACAAAGGTACCCAGGGTGTGTCGTCCTTAACGGATTCTGAGCAGCCCAGGCTAGCCAGGCATATTAGTAATACGATTGTTTTGTGCAGATTAGGGAAATTAATGTGTTCCATAGGAAGTTGTATTTTTGTTTGTATTCCTTAAATATAGTCTGTAGCTCCCACAAATAAAAAAAGCAACTTAAAAAAGTCGCTTTTTGTTTGATTAGCTCAGTGCCATAGCTTTACCCTAATGTACTTCTTCTTTAAGATAATCGGGAAAATTCTTCTTAAACCGATTCAACCTGGGTATGGACACCTGACGGATATAGGAGTTATTGGGGTTTTTCCTTTCATAATCCTGGTGGTAATCTTCTGCATCATAAAATTTTGTAAAAGGAATTACTTCAGTCACAATTGGATCCTGATACACACCACTTTCTTCCAATGCTGCCATATAGGCTTCAATAATCTTTTTTTCTTGCGGATTCTTATAAAAGGCAATTGATCGATATTGTGTTCCCCTGTCCGGGCCCTGTCGATTGAGGCTTGTTGGATCATGGGATCCAAAAAAGACCTGGACCAGTTCTGTATACGATATCTCTTTGGGATCGTAATATACTTCTACTGCTTCGGCATGAGAGGTCCTTCCAGAACCAACCTGTTCATACGTAGGGTTTTCTTCAGTTCCACCGGCGTAGCCCGAGATTACTTCCTTAACACCCTTAACACTCTCAAATATGGCTTCAACGCACCAAAAACAGCCACTTGCAAAATAAGCTGTTTCATAGTTTTGTAAGTCTTGTTTGGAATATTCTTTGGTTACAACTGCTTCTTTGGCGGGCTCCTTTTTATTATTAATTTTGGATTGGCAACTTGTGGAAAACAAAGTTACCAGGAGTAGCAAACCTGGCTTCAGAAATTTCATTTTTCGATTTTAGTTCAAAAATCAATAAATCTTTCTGGAAATGAGGTTAAAGACCTGTTAATTAATGCCTTTGAATATTTCACAAGGTGCCGGTGTCACCAATTACAATGTAAACGTCTATGACCTTGCTTGAAGAATTACTGCAAAACCAATCCGAAAGGGCTATTGATATTTTGGAAAAAGAGGTTTCGGCCCGCAAATATATTCCCATTGATCTATCTGTTTTCAACAGGGAATTGGAAACCCTGGATATTGGTAATCCCTCAGTATGCCAGGACTATATTGGGCAGGTATTGAACAAAGACTCCTTATCAGTGGCATATGGCGGGTATCTGGAAACCAGGAATTTGTATCGCAAGAGTCCCAATTTTGGTCTTAAGGGAGATGAAGTGCGCAACATTCATCTCGGGATGGATTTTTGGTTTAAAGCCGGTACTAAAGTCATAACTCCTATTGAAGGGCATGTACATAGTTTTAAGAACAATGCGATATCGGGAGATTATGGCCCAACAATTATTCTGAGGCATAAATTGGATGGGATACCATTTTATACCCTTTACGGGCATTTAGCGATCGAATCCCTGGAAGGACTGTATGAGAATAAGAAGTTTGAGGAAGGGGAAGTTTTGGCTTCCCTTGGTGACACCCCCATCAATGTGAACTATGCACCTCATCTTCATTTTCAGATCATTGAGGATTTAGGTGACTATTATGGAGATTATCCCGGGGTTTGTTCAAAAAGAGACCTGCCTGCGTATCAAAAAAATTGCCCTGACCCCAATTTATTACTTAAAATCACACCGGCA
>JAHEBI010000304.1 GCA_024642325.1 Eudoraea sp.
CCTGAAGCCTATCAATTATATATTTCGAAGGATTCGATTATTCTCAACGCAAAAACGTCTGAAGGAGCATTTCGAGGAGTGCAGACCTTAAGACAACTAATCCCTGAATCCAGTAATGACACACTTGCCGAAATGCCTATTTGGCCCATAGCGACCGGAAAAATTACAGATAACCCTAATTTTGAATACCGGGGCTCCATGTTAGATGTAGCAAGGCATTTCTTTAGCGTTGATGATGTAAAAAAATATATTGACCTCCTGGCGTATTACAAGATAAATGTCCTGCACCTTCACCTGTCCGATGATCAGGGATGGCGTATAGAAATTAAATCATGGCCAAAACTAACAGAAATTGGCGGGAGTACAGAAGTGGGGGGGGAATCAGGGGGTTTCTTTACCCAGGAAGACTATAAAGATATAGTGGCTTATGCCGCACAAAGATATATGATGATAATTCCTGAGATTGATATGCCGGGACATACCAATGCGGCCTCAGTCTCCTACCCTATTCTAAATGGAAATGGAAAAACACCGAAATTGTATGAAGGAACTGCGGTAGGATTTAGCACTTTTGACACCCGAAAGGATACGGTTTATTCTTTCATTGATGATGTGGTACGCGAGATTTCTGCCATAACACCGGGGCCGTATTTTCATATTGGAGGTGATGAAAGCCATGTGACCAGGAAGAATGATTACATTTTCTTTGTCAATAAAGTTGAAAAAATTGTACAGAAATATGGGAAGCGAATGATTGGCTGGGATGAAATCGCACAGGCAGATGTTGATAATTCGTCCATTGTACAATTCTGGGATAGCGAAGAAAACGCACAGGAAGCAGTTAATAAAGGAATGAAGGTGATTATATCTCCTGCAAAAAAAGCATATTTAGATATGCAATACGATACACTTTCCAAACATGGGCTACACTGGGCGGCCTATATACCTGTGGATACAGCCTATATTTGGTCTCCAGATAGTTATGCAGGTATTCCCAAGGCAAATATTTTAGGAGTGGAAGCACCCCTATGGTCCGAAACTATAAGCAACATCGACGAATTGGAATATCTGGCATTTCCCAGAATTATTGGTTATTCTGAACTGAGCTGGAGTACCGAAGAAAACCGAAACTGGGAAAATTTTAAAGTACGCCTGGCCAACCAGGCTCCATATTTGGACCGAATGAACGTAAAGTATTATCGGTCCGACTTAATTGATTGGAAGGAAAGTAAGTTTACATATAAAACCATTCAAAAAGACTAGTTTTTAAAAGCAAACTATTCTTCTTCGTTATCATTCTCGGCGTCTTCTGCGGACACTGTAAAATCTGTTATGCCGTGATCATGTAAGATATTATACCATTGTATAATTTTTTTTATGTCACTTATGTAGACTTTGTCTTCATCGTAATTAGGTAATACATCAAAAAAATATTCCTCAAGACTTAATTTGTCACTTTTATGATTTATGGAAGTTTTACTACCTTTTTCCTTCAGCTGTATTTTCTGAAATACCTCTTTTAAGGGAAGTTCTTCCTCTAAAGTATAAATAGCTATTTCGGATAGCACACTCACATTGCTGCTCATTCCCACAGTAACTTTTTTATTGTCCAGCAAGGATTGGGCTACCAGTCCTGTTCTGGTTTGGGTAAGCAATTTGTAAAGTCCCGGCCGGCCTCCAATTGACAGTATTTTATCTAAACTCATAACTATTTTTAAAATAATAAATATTACACTTTATAAAACTATTCTGCTGGTTTAGCGAACTTTCTTTAAGTCGGGAAAACGCATTTTATAATCCACTTCTATTTTACCTTTTGAGATATTGGCAAGTTTACCTTTCAACAACCTCTTTTTCAGGCTGGAAAGTTTATCGGTAAATAGAATTCCTTCTATATGGTCGTATTCATGTTGTATTACTCTTGCCAACAATCCATCATATGTTTCTTTATGCTCATTGAAATCCTCATCCAAATAAAGGATTTCAATGGTATCTTTGCGATTTACGTCTTCCCGGATATCAGGGATACTAAGACAGCCTTCATTAAAAGTCCAATTTGATCCGGATTCCTCCTCAATTTTGGCATTAATAAATACCTTTTTAAAGTTCTTTAGCGTCGCTTGCTCTTCCGGAGTCAATTCCTCATCATCTGCAAATGGTCCGGTATCTACTACAAATAATCTAATGGGTAGTCCAATTTGTGGAGCTGCCAATCCTACACCATTTGCATTATACATGGTTTCCCACATATTGGCAATCAATTCTTTTAATTGGGGGTAGTCCTTGTTTATTGTTTTTCCTATTTTTCTTAAAACAGGATCCCCGTATGCTAAAATAGATAAAATCATTCTACTGTATTCTGTTTAAATATGACTGTAAAATCAGGGTTGCACTAATTTCGTCTATCAACTCTTTTTTCTGGCGACGCTTTTTTTTCACTCCTGCTTCCAGCATGCTTTGAAAAGCAAGTTTAGAAGTAAATCGTTCATCCTGCCTGTCGATGTTAATTGATGGAAAAGTCGCTTTTAATTTTTTTAAAAATACCTGAATTAATTCTTCCGACTCAGATGGCGTATTGTCCATTTGTCTCGGCTCACCTACAACTATCCCGGCAATGTTTTCAACGGAGACATATTCCTTAAGATAATTTAAAAGATCTTTAGTATTAACGGTCGTCAAACCGGAAGCAATAAGCTGTAACTCATCTGTAACTGCTATCCCAGTGCGTTGTTTCCCAAAATCTAGTGCAATAATTCTAGCCAAATTATTTTTTTTGCAAAAATAACAGATAAATTGTTACACCTATAAAAATTAAAGATTTATTAATAGTTACCTACTATCTTTACGCAAATTAATCTTACATATGGATGTACTCCGCAATACAATTGACAAAGCCTGGGAAAATAGAGAATTGTTAAAAGAAGGTAAAACACAGGATGCCATACGCGAAGTTATTCAATTAATTGATGAGGGAAAACTGCGATGTGCAGAGCCCATGGATGGAGAATGGAAAATAAATGAATGGGTGAAAAAGGCGGTAGTCCTATACTTCCCAATTCAAAAAATGGAGAGCCTGAAAGCAGGGATTTTTGAATATCACGATAAGATTCCTCTTAAAACTGATTACGATAAAAAGGGAATTCGCGTAGTCCCAAATGCCGTAGCAAGATATGGCGCCTATATTTCTAAAGGCACAATCCTTATGCCCAGTTACGTCAATATTGGGGCTTATGTAGATGAAGGCACAATGGTTGATACCTGGGCCACCGTTGGAAGTTGTGCGCAAATTGGAAAGAATGTTCATTTGAGCGGAGGGGTTGGTATAGGCGGGGTTTTAGAGCCCTTGCAGGCTGCTCCGGTAATAATTGAAGATAATGCCTTTATTGGGAGCAGATGTATTGTAGTAGAAGGTGTAAGAGTATGTCAGGAGGCAGTTTTGGGCGCAAATGTTGTGCTAACCGCTTCTACAAAAATTATCGATGTTACAGGTGATAAACCTGTGGAAAGTAAAGGTATAATCCCGGCCAGATCTGTAGTAATACCGGGAAGTTATACCAAAAAATTCCCTGCAGGTGAGTTTCAGGTTCCCTGTGCTTTAATTATTGGTGTTCGTAAAGCAAGTACAAATAAAAAAACTTCTTTAAATGATGCTCTTCGAGAGTATAATGTAGCGGTATAGACTTTGAAGATTTATTTCCATTTATACTATTTTCTCTTATTTATAGTTATAACTTTGTTAATTGTTTAAGAATAGTAGTTAATTATCATCTTAAAATGAATAATTCCCAAGAGAAAATATCAGCATTAATTATCACTTATAATGAAATCGGATTCATAGAAAAATGTATCAAATCTGTAGGATTTGCCGATGAAATAATTGTAGTAGATTCCTTCAGCACAGATGGTACATATGAATATCTGAGCAGTCTGGAAAATGTGAAGGTAATTCAGCATCCATTTAATAACTTTACTTTACAAAAATCATTTGC
>JAHEBI010000305.1 GCA_024642325.1 Eudoraea sp.
TAGAAAAGTATTTGCCTACGGATACCGGGGAACCACCGTTGGGGAATGCGACAGAATGGGCCTGGGATGTCAAGCAATCTAAGGTAGTCAATAATAAGTTAATTGACCACGTGAAAATTTTCCCTTTAGAACTTAATACAATGCCGGGCTGGGCCGGGAGTTCCCAATATTTTAACCGGTACATGGATCCGGAAAATGATGAGGTTATCTTCTCGCAAGAGGCGATAAATTACTGGCAGCAGGTAGATTTATACATTGGAGGCGTTGAACATGCCACAGGACATTTATTATACTCCCGGTTTTGGCAAAAATTCTTGTTTGACAAGGGTTTGGTTACTCATGAAGAATATGCCAAAAAATTAATTAACCAAGGGATGATTCTGGGGACAAGTGCTTTTGTTTACAGAGAGGAAGGAACAAATAATTTGATATCCAGAGAATTAATAAATGACATAAACGTAACTCCATTACATGCCGATGTCTCATTTGTTAATTCTAGCGATGAATTGGATATAGAAGCCTTTAAAAAATGGAGACCTGAGTTCAAAGACGCCGACTTTATTTTGGAAAATGGAAAATACATTGTTGGGCGCGAGGTAGAAAAAATGTCCAAATCTAAATACAATGTAGTTAACCCCGATGAAATATGCGAGGAATATGGAGCAGATTCTCTACGCATGTATGAAATGTTTCTGGGGCCCCTTGAGCAGGCAAAACCATGGAATACCGCCGGGATCTCAGGAGTATATGGTTTTTTAAAGAAACTTTGGCGGCTTTATCATACAGGGCCTGAGGGTAAATTTTATGTTTCTGAAAAGACTCCCACTAAAGAGGCGCTAAAATCGCTTCATAAAACAATCAAAAAAGTAGAAGAGGATATCGAAAATTTCTCATTTAATACTTCGGTAGCAACTTTTATGATTTGTATAAATGAACTTTCATCCCAAAAGTGTGACAACAGGGCTATTCTGGAGCCACTTGCAATTTTAATCTCCCCTTATGCTCCCCATATTTCAGAAGAGTTATGGGAAAATTTAGGGTATTCAGAATCTATTTCAACGGTCCCATTCCCAAAGTTTGAGGCAGACCACCTTATCGAAAATAGTAAGGACTATCCCATCTCATTTAATGGGAAAATGCGTTTCACGCTGGAACTTCCATTAAATATGGATAAGGAAGAAATAGAGGCTGCGGTAATGGCTCATGAAAAAACCAAGGCACAACTTCAGGGTCGAATTCCGAGGAAGGTGATTGTTGTGCCGGGTAAAATTGTGAATATCGTGGGATAATCCTTGTTTTGATGCCTTTTAGTTATAGAGTGAAACGCTCCTTACCCTGAGACCCTGGGTAAAAGGGCCTAAGATCATTTTTAATTACTTTTCGAAATCTGCAGATCTGATATTGCCTTAGCACCCCCAAAAAAGTAAGATAAAAAAACTTAAAAATGAATAATTAATATTTTAACCCCTTGTAAAATAGGGGGTATAAATATGAAAAAACATAAAAACAAAGCTGTTACCCTTCTTTTTATCGATTTTATTTCATCGTCAGAATAAATTGTCACATTTTTGATATGAACTAAAAAATATGACACAATGATTATAGGTGTACCAAAGGAAATAAAGAACAATGAAAGCAGGGTAGGCATGACGCCGGCCGGAGTATTCGAACTTGTTAAGTATAATCACACGGTTTACATTCAATCTGGTGCAGGAGAAGGAAGTGGATTTTTTGATGAAGACTATAAACAGGCAGGGGCAATGATATTGGATACCATAGGCCAGGTTTATGCAATGTCAGAAATGATTGTTAAAGTTAAGGAGCCTATAGAACAGGAATATAATTTTATACAAAAAGGACAGATAGTTTTTACCTACTTTCATTTTGCTTCCTGTGAATCTTTGACAAAAGCAATGATAGAGAGCAAGGCAGTTTGCATAGCCTATGAGACAGTTGAGGATGCCGATGGCACCCTTCCAATATTGACGCCTATGTCTGAAGTGGCAGGTCGGATGGCTATACAACAGGGAGCAAAATATCTGGAGAAGCCGGTCAAAGGCCGGGGAGTCTTGTTGGGTGGTGTTCCTGGGGTAGCACCCGGCAGAGTTCTGGTTCTTGGAGCCGGAGTAGTTGGAACACAGGCTGCAAAAATGGCAGCAGGACTTGGTGCCCATGTTACAATTTTAGATGTTAATATGAAGAGGCTTCGATACATAAATGACGTTATGCCCAGCCATGTGGTCACTGAGTTTTCTAATGAGTTTAATATAAGAAAGCACATAAAAACTCATGATCTTATTATTGGGGGTGTATTGTTGAAAGGCTCAAAGGCACCTAAACTAATTACCCGGGATATGCTGAAGGATATGCGTAAAGGTACAGTAATTGTGGATGTAGCTGTAGATCAGGGTGGGTGTGTGGAGACTACGAGACCTACCACACATGAAGACCCCATTTATATTATTAATGATGTGGTACATTATTCTGTATCTAATATGCCCGGGGCGGTACCTTATACTTCTACTATGGCTCTTACCAATGTAACATTGCCATATGTGCTCAAGCTTGCAAATATGGGCTGGGAAATGGCCTGTGAAATGGATTCTTCTTTGCAGAAAGGGCTTAATATTGTGCAAGGAGAAGTAGTTTATAAAGAGATTTTAGAAGCTTTTGATTGGGATGAGATAATAGCTTAAATGTACATTTTGTCAGTATTAAAGACCCTGCTATATATTGGCCGGGTTTTTGTTATTTAATATGTACTTTTAAATATTTAAAAAAGGAAATTATGACAATATATTATATATTACTTGGAGCCATTGCTCTTGTAAGCTGGTTGGTTAGCAGTAAACTAAAAAGAAAATTTAATTACTATTCCAAAGTACATTTGCGCAATGGCATGAGCGGGGCAGAAATTGCGGAGCAAATGTTGAGAGATCATGGTATAAGGGATGTTAAGGTGGTCTCTACCCCGGGAATGCTTACAGATCATTATAATCCTAAAACCAAAACAGTTAACCTCAGCGAAGGGGTTTATAACCAAAGAAATGCAGCAGCAGCAGCAGTGGCGGCCCATGAATGTGGACATGCAGTTCAGCATGCCCAGGCGTATGAATGGCTTTCTATACGCTCCAAATTGGTTCCTGTAGTGAGTGTTACATCGGGGATGTCCACCTGGGTTGTATTTGGAGGACTTATTTTGGCAGCTTCATCAGAGGGACAGGGAGGCCAATTCGGTTTTTATATCGCCGTGGCAGGGCTAATTATGATGGGATTTGCGACGGTATTTAGTTTTATAACACTCCCTGTTGAATATGATGCAAGTAACAGGGCATTGGCATGGTTAAAAAGTAAAAACATAGTTTCACAGGAGGAATACAAGGGTTCTGAAGATTCCTTAAAATGGGCGGCAAGAACGTATGTAGTTGCTGCAATTGGTTCTTTGGCATCATTGGTTTACTGGGGGTTTCAGGTATTCGGTGGAAGAGATTAGGTGCAGCGCCAGAATATTCCAGAGCTGTTATATGGTAATTTGACGGTCTATTTGCTGATCTAAAGATATGAAGGTCTCTGTTCTGGAAACACCTTCAATCTGCTGAATTTTTTTGTTTAGCAAATGCATAAGATGTTCGTTGTCTTTGCATAATACTTTAACAAGGATAGACCAATTTCCAGTAGTGTAATGACACTCCAGAACTTCTGGTATTTTTTCCAATTGCTTGACTGCCATAGGATTACTCATTGCCTTATCCAGAAAAATGCCAATATAGGCCATAGTTGTATATCCCAAAACTTTTGGATTCACTATAAATTTGGATCCGGCAATAAGTCCGGACTTTTCAAGTTTTCGTAGCCTTTGATGTATGGCGGCTCCCGAGATTCCTATATTTCTTGCAATTTCCAATATAGGCTTTCGGGCATCCTGCATAAGAAACCTAAGGATTTTTTTATCAATCCCGTCAATTTTTAAA
>JAHEBI010000306.1 GCA_024642325.1 Eudoraea sp.
ATTACATGTTTAATACAAACGACTTTTTTTACGGAGATTTCTTAGTAGGGTTTAATATTACACGACTCTATAATTTCTAATCAGAATAAATCATAAAGACAGTATTACTTAGACCAGAAAATATGAAAGATAAATCCAAAAACCGGAATCAAATATCAAGAAGGCGAATCCTGCCCATATTGGGAGGTACTTTATTATTACCCTTTTTTGGATTTAATCAGGAACCTCAACCAGAGTCAAATATTTCTAAAGAAGAAGAATATGAAACTCTTTTAAAACCGGATGGAACAACTGTTAAGGTTAAAGTTAGCGCACTTAAAAAATCAAAGGTTTTGAAGAAGAATATTTCAAATACATCCCTACTCAGTTGGTTAGGTAAAAAAATGTAATGTCATTTAAGTAATTCTGCTCATGGGAGATAATACAAAAAAAGAACGAAGGAAATTTCTTGATAAGGGATTAAAACTTGGCATTGCCGCGGCCATTGGCGGTTTGGGCATTTCTAAAATCACTTCTAAATTAAATGCTAAAACCAATCATAATTCCACTGATAAAATGGAATTAATGACCGTGGATGGCACGCTTATAGAAGTAGATTCATCAGAGGTTTTAGAGGTACAACACGCTGAACACGATGATGAAAAATACAATGTAAGGGAAGGCATTCCCAACCGAAAGTTTGTGATGGTCATAGACCTGGCCAAATGTAAAAATGCTTTAAAATGTGTTAGTGCCTGTAATAAGACCCATTATATTACCGGCGAGAATGCATGGTTAAAAGTTCACAAGATGCAGGAATCAAAAGATACTGCACCCTATTGGATGCCAAGAACTTGTATGCATTGCGATCAACCGGCCTGCGTTACTGTTTGCCCGGTAGATGCCACCTTTAAAAGAAGGGACGGCCTCGTATTAATTGACAATGAACGTTGTATCGGATGCCGTTTTTGTATGGCTGCCTGCCCCTATTCCATAAGAGTTTTTAACTGGGAAGAACCTAAACAAGGTGAAATGAGTGAAATTACTATGCATATGGGTGGTGAAACCCCTTCTCCGGACTATGCCGGGATGCCTAGTCGGAAAGGTACTGTAGATAAATGTGATTTTTGCCCTCATTCTATAAAAAACAATGAACTTCCCCATTGCGTTACGGCTTGTCCTAATGGTGTATTTTATTTCGGAGACAAATATGAAGATACCGTCACCAACGGAGAAGAAACCTTGCGTTTGAGTAAATTATTGACGGATAAAGCAGGGTATCGATTGTTGGAAGAATTAGGGACCGCACCAAGTGTTTATTATTTGCCTCCGGTTGATAGATTAGTCGATTTTGAAAAAGGTATGGAAAATTATAATGAATTCCAGTCTATGGAAAAACCTGAAGAACAATGAGTAAATATGATGCACTGATCGACGATTTAGCGCCCAGAAAATTCGGCAGACGTGGTACTATCTGGACTTTCATTTTAGTAGTTGTTATTATTTTAGGGTTAATCGCCTATATAGATCAGGTAAACAAAGGACAGGTAGTTACCAATATGCGAGACTATGCCCTTTGGGGCATTTATATCTCCAATTTTGTATTTTTTGTAGCTACCAGCTTTGTGGGATCTGCAACTGTTGCAGTTTTAAGATTGACCAATAATACATGGAGGACACCGCTTGTCAGGATTGCTGAAATTATTTCATTGTCTGCCATTGTTATGGCAGGTCTTACTATTATGATCGATATGGGAAGACCAGACAGGCTATTAAATTTATTTATTCATGCCAGATTACAGTCTCCCATTACCTGGGATGTGATTATTATTCCCACTTCTATTGTCCTAAGTTTTTTATTACTGTATTTTCCTTTGTTACCTGATTTAGCGATCCTTAAGAAGCATCACTCAAAAACAAAACCAGCCTTTAGCAAATGGTACGGTAAATTATCGTTGAATTGGACAGGGAGTAAAACTCAAAAAGCTATTCAGGCAAAATCCATCAAAATCATTGCCATAATGGTCATACCTGTGGGCATATTATTGCAAACCATTGATGCCTGGCTTTTTTCCACTACCTACAGAATTGGCTGGGATAGCACCAACATGGGTGCATACTTTACTTCCGGTGCATTTGTAGCAGGTCTTGGGGCACTTATTACCGTAGTCTTTGTTATAAGAAAAGTAAGAGGTCTCGAACATTATATTACGGATTATCACTTTAATAAACTAGCCCAATATTTACTTGTGACTTGCCTGGCTTACGTTTACTTTAATATAAACGAATATTTGATTCCTATATTTAATGCACCTGTAGAAGAAGAAATTCATTTAAATGAATTAGTCTTTGGTGAATATGCGCCCTTATTTTGGTTTTCTCAGATAGTGGGATTGATTTTGCCAATCATTATTTTATTATTCAAAAAAGGAAGAAAACCGGTTCCCATGTTTATTGTTGGTATTATGGTGGTTATAGGTTCCTGGTGGAAACGATATATCATCGTGACACCTACCCTACTGCATCCGTTTTTGCCAATAGAAGGAGTTCCTGAGTCATGGCATCATTATTTTCCGAGCATGCATGAATGGCTGATAACCGCAGCAACGCTGGCAATGGCCTTATTAATAATTACTTTGTTTGTAAGATTTCTTCCCGTGATTCCTATTGAACGAATAGCGGAAGAAAAAGGAATATTGAACACTGATAAATCGGAGGAATCATGAAAAACTCGGTGGTATTTGGGGGTGTTTTTTTAGCCTGGATAAGTGTGTTTGTATGCTGTTTTGGCTTTCAAAAAGTACATGCCCAGAATAGCGAAAAATATACGGTTAGACTCAGGGCAGATTATGTAAAAATTGTGAATGGAGATGCCTACTTAAATATAAAAGCTACGGCTAAAATTGAGGACGAAACACTTCCCGTGCCTAACATAGACATCACAGTATACAATGAAGTTGAAGACGAGGAAATTGTATTGGGGAATACCACAACCAATATGAAAGGTGAAAGTAGGTTTTTACTCAATAAATCAATTGATTTAAAAGCCGACTCAACAAACACCTATAACCTGGGAATTTCATTTAAAGGAAATGAATCGTTCAAGAAAGCTTCAAAAAGTACCAGTTATAAAGATGCAGGGATTGAAGCTAAACTTATTACAAAAGACAGCATAAATTATATAACGGCCACACTTAGGGAAACTGCTACGGACAGCCTGCTTACAGGACAATCACTGGATGTGCAGGTACAGCGATTATTTCATCCGCTAAAAATTGGTGAAGATTTTAATTATACAGATGAAAACGGCACAATTCTTGTCCCCATTGAAGAAGGAATACCAGGTGTAGATGGAAATTTAATTATTGAAGTGGTACTCAACGATAGTGATGATTACGGAACAGTAAAAGCTATAGTTAATGCTCCGGTGGGAACTCCTATTGTGGATGAATCAACTTTTGATCAAAGAAAAATGTGGTCTGCAAGGAATAAAACACCTATATTTCTATTAATATTTGTAAATTTAACAATAATAATAATGTGGGGTTTATTCGCATTTCTAATTTCCAATTTATACAGAATTTCTAAAAATTAACTTAATCAAAATGAAAGCACTTAAAACAATAGTAATTATAGGAATTGTAGCCTTTGGGTTCTATTCTTTCACTACCATTTATCAAGAGAAATGGGTTGTACCTGCGGAATATGTAAGTAAGAAAAATCCAACAGATCCTTCTGCAGATCAGGACATCGGAAAATCCTTATACAGTCAGCACTGCAAATCCTGTCATGGTAAAGAAGGATATGGCGACGGCCCAAAAGCGAAAGATCAGAAAGGTGATTTAGGAGATTTTTCTACATCAGATTTCCAGGCACAAACCGACGGAGAATTATTTTATAAAACCAGCTTTGGTAGAGATGATATGCCCGAATACACAAAAAAAATGCCCGATGATGAAGACAGGTGGCTTAT
>JAHEBI010000307.1 GCA_024642325.1 Eudoraea sp.
CAAGTGTGTATCGGGATTAAGAAACAAGATATACTAATGGTTCTTCTCTTTTTTGGTGATATATGCATTATATTACCACAATTTTCCAGGACGTTGCTCTATGCCTTTATTATGAACGCACTGGCCGTTTGGAGTTATAAAAAGATGAATTGATATCGGGCACAACATTCCTCATTTCACGGGAATAACCCAAAACAATGTCATTACATATTCTTTAATTCGTTAACAAGGCTTGTTAATGCATCTTTGGCATCTCCAAAAAGCATAACTGTTTTATCATTGTAAAACAGTTCATTTTCAATTCCAGCATATCCCGCATTCATGGTTCTTTTATTGACGATAATATGTTTGGCGCTTTCAACATCCAGGATGGGCATACCATAAATGGGGCTTGAAGGGTCATTATGAGCAGCCGGATTTACCACGTCATTGGCTCCAACCACCAGAACAACATCGGTATTTTTAAACTGAGAATTGATATCCTCCATTTCCACCAATAAAGAATAATCCACATTACTTTCTGCCAGTAATACGTTCATATGGCCTGGCATACGTCCGGCTACCGGGTGAATGGCGTATTTCACATTAACCCCTTTTTTTGTCAGTAATTCCTCCAATTCATGAACCACATGTTGTGCCTGAGCAACGGCCAACCCATAACCCGGCACAATGATGACATTGGTTGCATAGTTCATCATGATAGCTGCATCACTGGGGTTTGTTTTCTTAATAGTACCTAAAGTTTTATTGGCTCCTGCAACTGAATCTGTTGCCCCAAAAGAACCAAAAATTACTGCAAACAGGGTTCTGTTCATTCCCTTGCACATGGCTATTGTAAGTATAATTCCCGCAGACCCTACAAGGATACCACCTACCAACATCACCATGTTGGAATATAAAATTCCTGTAATAGCCGCTGCAATCCCGGTTAATGAATTGAGCAGGGAAATTACCACAGGCATATCAGCACCGCCAATGGGAAGTACAAATAAGATCCCGTACATTAATCCTGCGGCCAACACCACAAATATCATGGCCTGACTATCAACCCCTGTGGTTACCATAAAAACTGAAAAGGCAACAATTCCAATTAAAAACAGGTTGTTAATGGTGTTATGATAAGGTATTTTAATCACACTTTTTATGGATCCATTTAATTTCCCCCAGGCAATAATACTCCCAGAAAAAGTAATCGCGCCAATAATAATTCCTGAGATCACGGTAGTAGCCTGGGTTTGATCTCCCATATTCCTACTGAATTCCACAAGGCCAATGAGCGCTGCGCTAGCCCCGCCAAAGCCATTAAACAAGGAAACCAATTCAGGCATCTTTGTCATTTTTACTTTGATGGCCATCCATCCCCCAATTGCCGATCCTAGCAGAATTGCCAATCCAATAAGGATATAAATACTCGTTGGCACTTCTAAATCATGGATAAAAATTGTTCCTGCAATAGCCAATCCCATTCCTGTGGCTGCAATGATATTTCCGTTTTTTGCGGTTGCCGGATGCCCCAGTTTTTTTAACCCAAGAATGAATGCTATTGTCGCTACCAGATATATAATACTTAAAGATACGCTCATCAATTTTTCTTTTTAAACATTTGAAGCATCCTGCCCGTTACGGCAAAACCACCGACTACATTTAAAATACCCAATACAACAGCAATAAACCCGAGGGACAAGGCAATATAATTTTCGGGATCTGAATGGAGCATGACCAATATCGCCCCTACCACTACTACACCACTCAAAGCATTTGCGCCGGACATCAATGGTGTATGTAAAACAGCAGGAATGTTTTTGATTACTTCGACACCTACAAATATCGAAAGGATTAGTATGTAAATGACTTCCAGGTTATTACTTATAAATGCTATTATATCATTCATCTTTATTTACTTTTAATTTTTCGAATGAGTCCGTTATGTACAATCAAAGTTTCGTCGGTAATTTGTTCTTCCAGATCCCATTTAAAATTATTGTTATCCGTAAGGTGCATGATAAAATTGTACATATTTTTGGCATACAATTCACTTGCGTTGGTAGAAACACTTTCCGGGGCGATGGTGGTGCCAATAACCTTTACACCATGTTTCAATACGGTTTTATTCAGTTTACTAACTTCACAATTTCCTCCCTGTGCTGCAGCTAAATCTATTATTACAGCACCGTTTTTCATTTTTAAAACTTGTTCTTCCGTAATTAAAACAGGAGATTTTTTACCAGGAATACCGGCAGTTGTGATTACTAAATCTGCTTTAAAAAGGGATTTATCTACCGCTTCTTTTTGTCTTCGGGCATAATCTTCCGACGCTTCTTTGGCATAACCGTTTTCAGATCCCCCATTGGCTCCTTCCACTAAAATGAATTTTGCCCCCAGTGATTCCACCTGCTCTTTGGTCTCTATTCTAATATCTGTAGCTTTAACCATAGCCCCTAAGCGCCTGGCTGTTGCGATGGCTTGTAATCCGGCAACCCCAACTCCATATATCAAGACCCGGGCAGGTTTAATGGTGCCGGCAGCAGTCATCATCAATGGAAATATTTTTTTCATTTCATAAGCCCCAAGAATAACTGCCTTATAACCAGCCAGGTTACTTTGAGAACTTAAAACATCCATGTCCTGAGCCCTTGAAATACGGGGCATGGCATCCATAGAGAAGGCAGAAGCTCCTTTATCGGCAATCATTTGAATCAATTCCGGGTTAGATCTATGATACAACTGACTTATTAAAACCTGGCCTTTATCAACCAGTTTTAAATCTTCCCGGTCAAAGGGATTGATTTTAATAAGAATTTGTGAATCTTTAAAAACAACACCTCTTTTTTCTACCAGTGCTCCGGCTTCCCTGTAGTCTGAATTCTTATAAGAAGAGAAGGTGCCCGCATCTTTTTCTACAATGACTTCGAAGCCTTTGTCAATTAATTGTTTTGTAATATTTGGGGAGATAGAAACACGTTTTTCGCCTTTTTGAGTTTCCTTCAATATGCCTATTCTCATATTTACTAGTGGTTTAGTCGCGAATTGATTGTTATTGGTTTTGCCCTGTAAATTTAAGGGATTATTAATAACTAAACTAGCGTATTCCCTAATTCCGCGATTCCAAATAACAATTAAACTTACGTCAAATTATTGGTACGATTACAAATAGACCATTGAGTTTTTAACAATCCCTTAAAATATGTTATTTCTTTTAATTCCGCATATATCATCTCATAAGTCCGGTGAAATTAAATAAACGCAATGACTGACTAAGTATTGTTAATAAAGCCTTCTTTATTGCCGGGAATTTCCGCAAATATTTTTTCCGTTCAGATTAATAGGATTTAGCCGTAATTCAATGGTCATTAATTAATAAAATAGCTATTGGCTAAGCTAAAAAGAATATTATTTGCTTTTCACAACCATATTGGTCTGTTTGGCAACAAAAAGAACAACTTGATAAAGGAAGCTGCTAGTTTTATCGTTGTATACTAAAAAAAACCACGAATGAGAAATACAATTTTGGCATTTGCTTTCACTTTTATAGGAATAGGGTTGAATGCACAAGAAGGATTTAAGCTTGGAATTCAGGCTGGCTTGCCAATTAATGATTTTAATGATGAGACCAGCCTTATGGTAGGATTGGATCTGGGATATATGTGGGCCCTTGGAGAAGTGGTGGACCTGGGCATAAGTACAGGACTTATTTACGGATTTAAGGAATCTTTTCAATCTGATGCTATTGCTTCAGGACTAACCGATGTCCAATTTGTACCGCTTGCAGCTTCGATAAGAATATGGCCTTCAAATTCGTTCTCCTTTGGTGTTGATGGAGGGTATGGCCTTGGATTAAATAAAGGCAATGATGGCGGAATTTATTACAGACCTATCATCGGCTACCTAATAGGTCCTTTGACTGAAATAAATCTCTCCTATACCGGAATACAGT
>JAHEBI010000308.1 GCA_024642325.1 Eudoraea sp.
CCAACATATAATAGGTGAGCGGCAGAGAAGGAGTACCATAAATGGGAAAGCCAAACCAGGCATCGAAAAACAAGAATAGGACAGCAGCCACTAATATGGCAATAAAGAAATTATCCCTGATGATATTTTTAAACTCCATTAAGGCCAGACTAAAAAGGAGTTTTATGTTTAATCCCCTGGAATAAACTTTGTTTACCTTGGGAATATGCGTTTCTACTGATGAATCCAGCATGATATCTTCAGTCGATTTCCCCTTCTTCAGATTAAAATTTCTACTTAAAAAACGTTGAAAATCAAACCTGTACAGTGTATAAAGAAGTGCTAAAAGCCCAAGACCCACCCAAAGAATTCGATTCCAAACAAGCATTCCCTTAAAAGGCACCATTTGTGTATTTTGCTCTTCAGGAGTCCAGTATTCTATAATGTTATTGTAAGTTCCCCATCCAAATGGATCTATCAGACTTACCAAAGTTTTATTGTCTATATCCTGGGTTAGTGTTAAAGTTATGAGGTAGGTGATAAAGAGGATTGCCCCGCCGGCGTAAGCCAGCATAACTCTCTTAGTCAGACTTACCAATGAAAAGAATATACATCCGGCAAAGAAAAAGTTACTCCAGTACAACATTATAGTGGGTTGCAAATAGTGCAAAAAATTAAAGGATGTAAATCTTTCGGGCTCTTCATAGCCCGCGTACGGGCCAATTATAAACCCTATGATAAGGCCCATATGGAGTCCAAGGCTAACCAGAAATAATGCAGAAAGGGAGCCAAAAAAGCGACCTAAAATATAGCCTTTTTCACTTATGGGATAGGTAAAGTAATAGTTTTCTGTTTTGTGTTCAATATCCCTGTACACAGGTACTCCCATAATAGCACTGGCTATCATAATTCCAAAAATACTTACTGTACTAAGCATAGTGGCTATGGCCACAGGAGAATTGACAAATACTTTTTCTGAGGCCGGGCCATTGCCGCCTATGGCAACTATCAGCCCGAAAATAAGGAGAATCCCAAAATAGGCCCAGGTGGCAGGTCTTTTTAGCCTGTATTTTATCTCGAATAAGAATATTTCTTTAAACATAGTAATGGATGGTTTTTAAGTGAGGTAACTCTTAATCTGTAATACGTTCCATTCTGGATGAGATCTCAGCAAAATAAACATCTTCCAGGTTCGCCTTGCTGGGTTCAAAGGTGGAATCTGGTTGTTCCTCACTTAGGACATGAATTACGGTATGGCCTGCTTTTAAATGTGTTGAAATAACTTGCATTTCGGATTGATACTCTCCCAGATCCCCTTTTTCTATCCCTTTTTTCCATATCCTGCCTTTGACTGCATTTGTCAGTTCTGAAGGGTTTCCTTTTGCAACCACTTCCCCTAAACAAATAATAGCCATATTATTACATAGATTAGAAACATCCTCAACAATATGGGTAGAAAGAATGACTATTGTATTCTCACCTATTTCACTTAACAAATTGTGGAATCTATTGCGTTCTGCAGGATCTAATCCGGCAGTGGGTTCATCTACGATGATAAGCCTTGGATCCCCAATAAGGGCTTGAGCAATTCCAAACCTTTGTTTCATACCACCCGAATAAGTGCCCAGACTTTTATTGCGAACATCCCATAGATTGGTCTTGTTCAATAAAGATTCTACCAGGTCTTTGCGCTCCGATTTATTCGATACCCCTTTTAATGCGGCGATATGATTGAGCATATTATAGGAACTTATTTTTGGATAAACCCCAAATTCCTGTGGCAGGTACCCCAGGATTTCCCTTACTTTGGCTTTATCCTTCAAAATATCTATATCACCTAGTGTTACAGAACCAGAATCGGCCTGTTGTAAAGTTGCCAGAGTTCGCATGAGTGAAGATTTCCCTGCCCCGTTGGGGCCTAAAAGCCCAAACATTCCCTGAGGAATGGTAAGTGTTACATCTTTTAAGGCCTGGACGCCGTTGGAATATGTTTTATTAAGATTTTTGATTTGTAGTTCCATAATTGAGTTTGGTATGTCGGTTTATGAATTTTTAATATAAAAAGTCTAAACTGTTACGTTCTTTTAAGATGATTGTTTTAGGTTATTGGTTGCCGGGAAGTCAAAATCAGGATTATTTAGTGGTTATGGAAGCTATTCCCTTCCAGTCGTCACCGGTTTCCTGGGTTATCATGTGGGCCGATCTGTTTAGAAATAATTTCGCCGCGCTGTCATTTTGTTCTTTTTTTACAATTTGTTGAAACGTAACCGCCGCCATGGCAAATTCCTTAGTAAAATACTGGTTCATTCCTTCTTCAAATGTATTCAGGGTTTCTAATTTATGCTTTGATAATAGCGCGTTGTCACCATTAATACATTCATAAATATCTATGGGTTTCTGTTTTCCTTTCACCTGTACCGGACCCAAATACCTAAAATCAAACTCTTCCGGATTGGTCAGGTTATTTTTACAATTGTCCGTTAATAAAATAGAGGAACCGTAGTGTTTGGATAACCCTTCAATCCTCGATGCTGTATTTACGGTGTCTGATATGATAGCGGCATCCAGTCTTTCTATATCTCCTGTTATACCCATAATCAGATTGCCATTTTGCATTCCAATTCCCAGTTTTACCGGGAACCGATCTTTAACGGCTCTTTCTTCATTGTATGACCGGAGTGCTGAATGCATTTCTATTGAAGCCCTTAATGCGGTCTGGGGTCCATTTGGGAAAAGGGCCATAAAACCATCACCCAGATATTGCATGATAAATCCTTCATTTTTACGAACTATAGGCCCCATTTTTTTATTAAAAGAATTAATAAAAAGGAAGTTATCCTCGGGTTCTAGATTCTCTGATATCGTGGTAAACTCCCTGATATCGGCAAAAAGCACTGTTACTTCTTTTTCTACAAGATCGCCCAGGGACACTTCCGTAAGCCTGTCTTTCCCCAGGAATTTAATAAATTCATGCGGAACGAATTTTTGGCTAACCTCATGAATCGACCTAATGGCTTCTTCCCGCTCCTGAGCTTCTCGCAGTCCTTTCTGATATAGGTGGGCTGTTTCCAAAGCACCGGCTGATTGTAAGGAAATTGTGGTAAGTAATTTTAATTCGGCTGCTGTGAATTCTTTTTCTTCACTATGACCCAGTATGACCATACCTAAAGTGCGGTGTTTAACCTTTAGGGGGGCATACATAATGGTCTTAAGGTGGTTTAAGGCCGGATTGTTCTGGATTTTTTCTGAAGGTACGATGGCAGAAGTACCCCTGCTTATCAATTCTTTAAGCAGAACATTGAGTTTGTAGATATTCTCTTCTTTCTCCGGATTCAGGCCAAATGAGGCAAGCTCAACTACTTTATTTTGTTCCGGTTCGTATATTAAAAAGAGGCCATGTGTTGAATTTATAATTTGAGAGGCTTCTCCAAGGGCCATTTCCGCAATTGATTTTTCATCTATTTTTTCGGAGATCCGCTCACTGAAACTATAGATCATATTTATTTCACGGTATAAACCTAAAACCTCGTTTCCAATTTTTTTCTTTTCGAGTTCTTTTTCTACCATGAGCATTACCATATTGGCTAATAACCTCCCATCTTCATTGGAAGCCAGTAACTTGCCATAGGCAACTTCATCCAGGCTTAATTCAAATGATTGAACCCCTTTGCCGGAAGAGCCGAGTATCAGATTGTCGTCATACCCAAATACCCCAAAATCCACTCCCAATTTGGCAGCTATATCAATAAGGACCTGGTCTGAACCATGTCCTTTTTTTAAGACGTTTTTGAGAGCTTTTATATAATATTTTGGATCAGTATGCCCGGTCATTCTTACAGCTTCAAAATTTCTTCTGCAATGGACAGCATCTCATCCGGATCAAAAGGTTTGGTCATATACCGGTCTGCACCCATGTCCAGGCCTTTTTGACGATCTACTTCCTGG
>JAHEBI010000011.1 GCA_024642325.1 Eudoraea sp.
CCTACCAGAAAGGCACAGAGGAGTATCTCGAGGCTCAAAACAGGTTTTATGGGGGAGAAATGTCCTGCGCAGGAATGCTGTACACGCCTATGTTTGGTTTGTTGGAACCCAACCCGGAGATGGCATATCTCACTGCCTACAAACATTCACTTTTTGATATAGGATACGCCAAAGACATTTCCGGACTGGTAGCTGCTATGACCCAAATGGCGATGCGAACCACGGACATGGATTCTATACTTAATGCCGCTGTTTTTATAGACCCTATGCGTTATCAGGACAGCAGACTGGTTGGGCGCCTCTCCTATAATACAGCAAATGCTACCAGAAAATACGTAAACCTTTCACGCGAAATTGAAATAACAGAATCTACAGTCATAACAGATTCTTTGGAGATAAAAATCCCTGAACATTTTAAAGGGACTAAAACAGATTGGGCACAACAGGATTTTGTTTATGAATTATTGGAAAAAGACAAACAAGCCATTGCCTTTCATGCTGGTGAGATCTGGCAAATTTTGATTGCTGGTTTGGCTTTTGGAGATGGCGATTTTGAAAAAAGTATCCAGTTTATCGTAAATTACGGGAGAGATAATGATACCGTGGCTGCCGTAGCAGGAATGATCCTTGGTGCAAAGGACGGGTACAACAATTTACCATCAGAATTGAGAACCGAAGTACTTCGTGTAAATAAAGAACAACTGGGTATTGACCTGGAAGAACTAGCTTCCAGGATGGTAACAACCATGTGGCCAGAAACCGTAAATACAAATTAAAATGGCGGTTACTAATTTTATACATGAAGATTTTTTATTGCAGACCCCTTTTGCTGGCAGGCTATACCACGATTATGCTAAAAACCTCCCTATAATTGATTACCATAATCATCTGTCGCCGCAGACAATAGCAGAAGATTTCAGATTTAATACAATTTCCGAGATATGGCTAAGCGGAGACCATTACAAATGGAGAGCCATGAGGACCCTTGGTATAGAAGAAAAATATATTACCGGAAATGCAACAGATCTGGAGAAATTTGTAAAGTGGGGGGCAACCGTCCCGTATACCGTGCGAAATCCATTGTATCATTGGACTCACCTTGAATTAAAACGCTATTTTGATATAGATGTACTCCTGGACCAAAAAAATGCCGCAGAAATTTATACTACCTGTACTGAAAAATTACAGCTTCCATCGCATAGTACTTTGGGTCTTTTAAAGCAAATGAAGGTTGAAGTGGTTTGCACAACAGATGATCCCCTGGATACATTGGCGTACCATAAAAAAGCCAGTAAGAATCCCGGATTAAAATTATTGCCAACGTTCCGACCTGACAAAGCATATGCTGTAGAAAACACCACTGCTTTTCTTGATTATTTAATCCCGTTGGAAGGGGTTGTCGGTACTTCGATAAATTCATTCACGGACTTCCTCGAGGCGTTGGAATCAAGAATAAATTACTTCCATGAAAATGGCTGCAGATTGGCAGATCATGGTTTGGATTGCATTCCGTTTTATAAAGATGAAACATTTGAAACCTCTAAAATATTTAAAAGATTATTAAAGGGAGAGTTACTCACTGCAACTGAAGTGGCCTATTTTAAATCGGAAGTATTAAAGTTTCTTGCCAGGTGCTATCATAAAAAAGGCTGGGTACAGCAGTTTCACCTTGGTGCACTTAGAAATAACAACCAAAGGATGCTTAAACAACTGGGGCCAGACACCGGATTCGACTCAATAGGAGATTTTTCGCAGGCAGGGTCGTTAAGTAAATTTCTGAATTACCTGGATAGTACGGACCAACTTACAAAAACCATTATTTATAATTTAAACCCTGCAGACAATGAAGTCATGGCTGCAATGATTGGAAATTTTAACGATGGAAGTGTAAAGGGGAAAATTCAATTTGGCTCTGCATGGTGGTTTCTGGACCAGAAAGATGGCATGGAAAAACAACTGAATTCTCTATCCAATATAGGGCTATTAAGCTGTTTTATCGGTATGCTAACCGATTCCCGCAGTTTATTGTCATTTCCCCGCCATGAATACTTCAGGAGGGTACTTTGCAATGTTATAGGTAACGATGTGGCAAACGGAGAACTCCCGGCGGATGAAAAATGGTTAGGTAAGATTGTGTCTGATATCTGTTACCATAATGCAAAGGCTTATTTTCCATTTTAGTTTTAAGCAGTACTTCGGGAAATTTAACTTTCTTAAGCTATATTTGAAATATTAACCAGTTACCTGAAATCTTTGTTTTGGCAAGGACTAAAGGAATTTTACTTTACAAATCATGATGTCTGAATTGTTTGATATAGACGACAAAATTATAGTAATTAGTGGGGCAACGGGAATCCTGGGTTCTGCTATTACAGCCTATCTGGCGGCGCAAGGTGCAAGGGTTGTCGCAATGGGCAGAAATACAGCTAAGGTAAATGCACTGATAGAAGATATTAAGGGAACCCGACATAAGGTATTTCCTCTGATTGCCGATGTAACAGATGAACAAGATTTGGTACGGGCAAAATTGAAACTTGAACATGAGTTTGGGAAAATAGATGTCCTGATTAATCTGGCCGGAGGAAATATGCCGGGAGCAGTGATTACCCCTGAGCAGACTCTGCTGGATGCCCGAATAGATGAGATAAACAAAGTAATGGAATTGAATTACATGGGTTCATTTCTACCCATAAAAACGTTCCTGCCTTTATTTCTGACAGACTTGAAGGGAAGTATTATAAATATTTCTTCCATGGCCGCTCAAAGGCCAATAACGCGTGTGTTGGGCTATGGCTCAGCCAAGGCAGCTATTGATAACCTGACCAAATGGCTGGCTATTGAATTTTGCAACAAGCATAGCGCAGAATTAAGGGTAAATGCCGTTGCACCCGGTTTCTTTTTAACAGAGCAAAACAGAACTCTACTCACGGAAGCAGATGGCCAGCTAACCAAACGCGGCAATCAAATTATAGCGAATACCCCAATGGGAAGATTTGGTAATCCTGATGAACTCTTTGGTGTTCTTCATTGGCTAATCAGTGATGCTTCCAAATTTGTAACCGGAACAATTATTCCGGTAGACGGTGGGTTTAATGCATATTCGGGCGTATGAAAACAATGGAGCAAACAATGCGGTGGTACGGGCCAAATGATCCCGTAACGCTTAGTGATATAAGGCAAGCAGGGGCAACAGGTATTGTAACTGCTTTGCACGAAATACCAAATGGAATGGTATGGAGTGTACAAGAAATACGAAAACGGAAACAGATTATTGAAGATGCCGGACTTAAGTGGTCTGTGGTAGAAAGTGTCCCCGTTCATGAAAACATAAAAACGCGAAGCGGAAATTTTGAGGAATTCATAGAAAACTACAAGATAACTATCAAAAATCTCGCATCAGAAGATATAAATATTATCTGTTACAATTTTATGCCCATCCTGGATTGGATACGCACAGATTTGGATCATGAGTTACCTAATGGTGCAAGAACATTAAATTTTGAAATGAGGGCCCTGGCTGCTTTTGACTGTTTTATATTGAAGCGGAAAGGGGCCATGGAATCTTATTCACCAAATATTATTAAAAAGGCAGAAGACTATTTAAACGGTTTAGAACCCGTGCAAATTGAAAAACTCAAAAGAACTATTTTGGATAATCTCCCCGGGGCAGAGATAGGGTATACCCTGGAAGAATTTCAGATGGCATTGGATAATTATCGTAATATAGATACCCCTGCTTTGGAAAAAAACCTGCGTCTTTTTCTTAATGAAGTACTTCCTGTAGCTGAGGAAAACAATGTTTTTCTCGCTATCCATCCGGATGATCCCCCTTATCCCATTCTCGGTTTACCCAGAATAATGAGTACCGCTGCCGATATTAAACGTATCCTGACAGATAACGACAGCCCTAATAATGGAATTACATTTTGTGCCGGCTCTCTAGGTGTAAGGGAGGATAATAACCTGGTGCAAATTGTAAAGGACTTTGGAAATCACATTCACTTTGTTCATCTTAGAAGCACCCGCCGGGATGAAGATGGAAATTTTCATGAAGCCTGTCACCTGGAAGGGGATGTACCTATGTACGACGTGGTGAAGGAACTCTTGCAATTACAGGATAAAAGAAACAAACAATTACCTATGCGACCGGATCATGGACAACAATTGTTGAATGACCTGAATATGAAGACTAATCCAGGGTATTCGGCCATAGGTCGTCTAAAAGGGCTGGCTGAACTGAGAGGGCTGATGTTTGGCATTGCAAATCAAAGTCACTGATAACCTACCATATGGATTCTGCTCTACTTACTTCTAAATTATCAATTGACAATACTGAGGTGGCTGGATTCCTGAAATTGAGACTCGTATAATTTTGATTGGGAAATATTTGAGCGGTCATTACATACTGCCCATTATTAATGAACACTTCTATGGATGACCAATCCATCAAAATCCTGAACTCTATTTCTCCTTCAGGCATGTTAGCGACCGGCATTTTCTGAACATCTTTGGCAAATTCTTCCTTAAATGAGGTCTTCCCCGACTTGCTTCGGTCCAATAAAAATAGTTCCTGATCCCTGTCCAATATCAATACCAGTTCCTCTCCTAAACTATTACTAAAAGAAAATTCAAAATTTCGGCTGGTGGTTTTAAACTCTATTTCTGCCTGGTTATAGTGATCAAAAGGAACAGTTTCTGATGACCCCGCTGCGAGTTTAAGGTTTTTTTTGATTTCCGATTTAAATATAGTCCCGAAATTATCCAAAGGGTAATTTGCCAATTGATACGAATTACCTGATTTTATTAGTGACAAGCTTCTTGGAACCGTCATTGCACTTCGCCATTCTTTTGTTGGTGTGTCCCTTGCATATGCCCAATTACTCATCCAGCCTATAAAGATCCGTTGGTTATTTGGCGCATTATTATATGTTATACCTGCGTAATTATCTGTGCCCCAATCTATCCATTTTTCCTCCTGCTGGTCAGACTTAAAAGTAGTCCCGTCAAATTCACCAATAAAATACTGGGTCCCGCTACCCCCGTTTGGTGCCCCGGGATTTATACTAATAATAAGAACCCATTTTTCCTCCCCTAAACCGGAAACTTCTAAAGGAAAAAGGTCAGGGCATTCCCATACGCCTCCATGAGCTCCGGTTTCCTTCCCAAATTCACTCAAGAAGGTCCACGCAATCAGGTCTGCAGATCTGTAAAACTGTGCACGGTCGCCGGCAACCAGCACCAGGATCCAGCTTTGGGTTGGTTCGTGCCAAAAAACCTTGGGATCTCTAAAATCCCTGATTCCTTCATTCCCCAGAACGGGATTATCCTGATATTTTATCCATGATTCCCCATTATCAAGGCTATAAGCTATCCCCTGTGTCTGGAAATCATCTGAACCATCTTCTTCCCTTTCCCTGTTATGATATGTAAATATAGCCACTAAAGGCGGGGTCTCCCTGGAGCCTAACCCGGATGTATTCATTTGATCCAAAACCGCACTTCCAGAAAAAATATACCCATTTTCATCAGGAAATAAAGCAATTGGTTTATGCTCCCAGTACACCAGGTTCTTGCTGGTTGCATGACCCCAGTGCATGGGCCCCCAAACAATGTCTTCGGGGTAATACTGATAGAAAAGGTGATATATCCCGTCATTATACACCAGCCCATTGGGATCATTCATCCACATCTCTGTTGGTGAAAAATGGAATTGTGGCCTGTATGGCTCTTTAAAAAAAGATATTTCTGATATAGCAGTCACATCCGCATTCTTTTCTTCTTCTTTGTTTTTGCAGGAATAAAATGAAAAAAACAGAGTGCCAAGAAGGCTGTATAGTATATATGTCCTCATTACAAACAATTGATTTTTATAAAAATACATTTTATTTATTGGACCTGAAAACCACGGCCATAGGGGATAATTTTTTGCCTAAATGAGTATCTTTACACCTAGATTTAATTCAGTGAAATGCATTATTTTATCAAATTTTCATGTTTCTTTTTTATGGTATTTTCTGCTCATGCGCAATCATCTATAGATCAGGCCCTTGATTGGTATAACCGTGAAAGTGTCCCCTACATTTCTGTTACAGAAATGCAAAATTTCCAAAACCAGGTAATTTTAGATGCAAGAGAATGGGAAGAATACCAGGTAAGCCATATAAAAGATGCTGTCTGGGTAGGTTATAACGAATTTAATTTAGCAGAAGTGGTCAAAAATATTCCTGATAAAAATTTAAATATTGTTGTCTATTGTTCCATTGGAGTCAGATCAGAAAATATTGGGGAAGAATTACTGGAATCTGGTTATATCAATACTAAAAATTTATATGGTGGTATTTTTGAATGGACCAATCAGGGATATCCCGTTTATAATATGGAAGGAGAAAAAACCAAAAAAGTACACGCATATGGGAAGCTATGGGGAAAATATCTGACTAAGGCGGAAAAAGTATATCAGGATTAATACATGAAGGAAGTTGGAAGAAAATAAAGACAGATTATTACTTATTTTCACTAGGAATCCCAAATTAGGAAAGTGTAAGACCAGATTGGCGGCAACAATAGGTGAAAAGGCAGCATTGGAAATTTATATGATCTTATTGCAGCATACTGCTGAAATTACCAAAAAACTAAAATGTTCAAAAGAAGTTCATTATTCCGATGAAATATCAGCAAATGATTTATGGGATAATACGAACTACACCAAGCACCTGCAAAAAGGAAATGATTTAGGAGAACGAATGTATAATGCTTTTAAATCAGGATTTCAAGAGGGTTATAAAAAGATAATCATAATAGGAAGTGATATTTATGATTTGAATACTGAAATCATTGAAGAAGCTTTCAAAGAAATGGAAAACTCTGATTTTGTCATAGGCCCTGCGGCAGATGGCGGTTATTATCTATTGGGCATGAAATCATTGAACAAAGAAATATTTTATAACAAGCACTGGGGCACCGATAAGGTCCTTGAAGATACACTCAATAACTTAAATCATAAAAAAGTAAAGCTTTTGCAAACCAAAAATGATATTGACGTGTATGAGGATTTAAAGAGTATTGATGTTTTCCAATCCTTCTTAAAAATTTGATTCTATGACAAAAAAACAGCTCGAAGAATCAGCCCAATACCTAAGAAACAAGGGTTTTGATTATCCTGAAATTGGAATTGTTCTCGGTACGGGACTCGGCAAACTGGTGGATCACATGGAATCCACAATTATAGCCCATTACCATAACATCCCATTTTTCCCACTGGCTACGGTTGAATTTCATAGTGGTAAGCTTATCTATGGCATACTTGAAAACAAAAAAGTAGTGGTGATGCAAGGTCGTTTTCATCTTTATGAAGGCTATGAGTTTAATGATGTTACTTATCCCATAAGGGTAATGCACGAGCTGGGAATAAAAAAACTGTTTATCTCCAATGCTGCCGGGGCCATTAACCTTAATTTTAAAAAGGGAGACATTATGCTCATAGAAGATCATATTAATCTGCAGGGCGGGTCTCCTTTGGCTTTTAAAAATGTTGCGGATTTTGGGATTCGTTTTGTAGACATGAGCCAACCTTATGATATTGGGATGGGTAAAAAAATTAAAGAAATTGCAGCCAGGGAAAACATAACATTACAGAGTGGTGTTTATGTTTCTGTGGTTGGACCTCAACTGGAGACAAGAGCAGAGTATCGGATGTTAAAAATTATTGGAGCAGATGCAGTTGGCATGAGCACGGTGCCCGAAGTAATTGTAGCCAATCATTTAAACCTTCCGGTTGTTGCAGTGTCTGTGCTTACGGATGAATGTGACCCTGACCATCTGAAACCTGTTCATATTAGCGAAATAATTGAGGTGGCGGGGAAAACCGAACCCAAAATGATTAAGCTATTTATGGAATTATTAAGGGAATTATAAGTTATACCGGCAACAACAAGGCTATAAGGTTTTGTTCAGTAACCGAAATAATATGTCTGGTTTTGTCCGGGAACCATAAATTTTAATTCGAAAAGTAATCGGGATATCCTGTAAGTTTTAAAATACTAAATCAACTAACGCTTTAAAATACCTAATGCTTCAAATAAGTAGCCTGATTTTAATTTATTTTTTCCAATCCCTTTCCCTGTTGCCAGGTTTAGTAGTTCTAGAACCAATTGGCAAGGAACAGACAAACAGTGAAGTGATCCATAAAAACTGGGATACACTGCTAAAAAAATATGTGGACGTCAAGGGTAATGTGGATTATGAAGGCTTTAAGGCGGAGTCAGAAACTCTTCACCAGTACTTAGAACAGCTGGGCAGTTATGAAGTGAATGAAAATTGGTCAAAAGAAAAGAAGCTGGCATATTATATAAATCTTTACAATGCAGCCACGGTTAAACTAATTTTGGACAACTATCCAATTGCCAGTATTATGGATATTAACAAACCCTGGGGCAAGGCATGGATAAAACAGGGCCGCCAACTAATTTCACTGGGCGAAATAGAGCATAACATCCTTAGAAAAATGAATGAGCCACGTATTCATTTTGCCATCAACTGTGCCTCAATTTCCTGTCCCAGATTATTGAACGAAGCCTTCACAGCAGACAGAGTGGAACAGCAATTGGCCACAGTCACCAAAGAATTTATAAATGACCCCAACCGAAACATTATTTCAGCAAACAAAATTGAGCTGTCAAGGATTTTTAAATGGTATAAAAAAGATTTTGAAAACCACGGCTCTCTTGTGGCTTATTTGAACCAATATCTTAAATCCCCTATTGATCCTGATGCAAAGATTGATTTTCTTAAATACAATTGGAGTTTAAATGAAGCTAAGTAACAAGGCATCTATAAGTATTATTATTCCCGTTCTAAATGAGGAGGGCTACATAGTTAAGCTTCTGGATTTTTTTCAAAAAAATGGAACCTCATCCAATATAAAAGAAATTCTTGTTGTAGATGGTGGAAGTACGGACGGTACCATAAAAGCCGCTATGAGTTTTGATGTTGTTGTGCTCCCTTCTGAAAAAGGTCGCGCCAAACAAATGAATTATGGTGCGCAACGGGCGTGCGGTGAAATTTTGTATTTTCTGCATGTGGACACCATTCCGCCAAAAAACTTCGACCTGCTAATTGTAAATGCCATTCAAAAAGGAATTGAAGCCGGATGTTTTAGAATGAAATTCGATAGTGACAGCTGGTTTCTGCAATTTTTTTCCTGGTTCAGCAGAATAAATCATCAGATTTGCCGGGGTGGAGATCAATCACTCTTTACCACCGCAACATTATTTCATAAAGCCGGTGGTTATGATGAGACTTATAAAATTTATGAGGATAACGAATTTACAAGTCGTTTATATAAACTTACTAATTTTACCATCTTACCCGAAAACGTCCGGACTTCAGCCAGAAAGTATGAACAAATTGGTAAGTTAAAGCTTCAGTTTTACTTTGGAATAATACATCTCAAGAAATTTTTAGGAGCAGATCCAGATCATTTGTACCAGTACTATAAAAGAAAAATATCGACCTGATAATTTTATGAAGATGCAGATAACAGATGGCTATTTAGTTTCGTAGTCAAGAATCACTCCTTCTGAAATCCATTTTGCCAATGCCTGTCGGTTATCATAATCCAAAATACGGCGTTGGTCCTTCTCATTCCTGATATTGCCAATTTCTATAAACGTCATGGCCGGTAAGGTTTTCTTCACAAGGTAAAGATTACTCCTGTCTTCAAAAGTTCCGGAATAACTTCTGTTTGGTTGGTACTTTTGGTATTTCTCTTTAAAGGTGTTATGAATGCTTTCTGCAAGTTTTTTCCCGTTTTTACTTTTCTCATGATAGTAGAAAAAAACGTCAATGTTTTGTCCTTTACTACGGCTGTCGACGTGAGTAACTACCAGGCGCTGATGTTTTCCTTTATGTTGCAGATATAATTTATTTACAGCATCTACCCTTTGTTCAAGCCTTTCTTTTTGGTCTAAAGGAATGGTTAAATCAGGTAAAACCAACTCATCATTATCCATTTCCAGAATCTGATCATCACGAATCCCATCATCCGGATCGCGCACAATAACATAAACCTGTGCTCCATGTGAAAGTAATTCTCTCGCCAACCTAAGGGTAACATCATAGGCGTATTCGTCTTCCGAAATGGATTTCCCTAAAAACTGGGTCATAGCGCCCGGATCAGGGCCCCCATGTCCTGAAATCAAGTAATATACTGTGCCTTTCAAACGTTCACTTTTGCTGGGTACATCGGCATATTTCTCGCCAAAAATATCATAGGTTGTTCCCTTTACAGGATTCTTAATCTCAATGACCTCAGCCTGCTCTGTGGAATACTCAGTACTGTCTGTGATTCGTTCTGGTATAAAGTAAGACATGCCCTCATACAAATGAAGGCTGTCTCTCAAGTTGTTTACATTGAGGGCAATGAAATCATTATATGTTATATATGGATCAACTCCCTGTTTTCTAAGTAATGAATAAATACCATCCCCTTTTTCAGCAATCGCGATTTTCAGGGAATCCTGAGCATACAATGCTGAGAGTGGAATCCATAGGGAAAACACAAGTAGTTGGACAATTTTCTGAGGCACAAATTTTTTATTTGATACAAAGATTATCAAAAATGTTACCAAAAAGCAAGAATATATGAATACAAAAACTGAATTAATGCAGAACTATTGATTTGACTGATAAAACAATTTAATAATCTCTTCAGCGGGCTTATTTTGAGGTGTAAACCTGTTATCCCCGGCTCCTCCGGCTTTTTCATGATTGAGAAACCACTTCCATACAAAGCCTCCTGCAAACCAGTCTTCCTGCCAAAACTCTTCAAAAATAGCCCTCTTGGCATTAACCTGAGCTTCCAGGTTAACACCTTCTTCACTCCGATCAACAAGCCAGGGTTTTTTAGCCGTATAATCCATACTTCTATAACCAAATTCTGTAAAAAGCACTGGGCGGGAAGTTTTTTTTGAAAGAGCTGCTATATTTTCTTTCCAGGGTTTCCAACCTGCCTTCAACTGCTCTATAGTTGGAGTTTTAGCATCCGATAAAGGAAAATATGCATCTATTCCAATATAGTCCAGAGAAGCCCAAAAAGGTGTTCGTTTGTATTCATCCCAATTTGATGCATAAGTAAGTTTCCCTTTATAAACTTTTCGGATTTTTACAATTAACTCTTCCCAAAACTTTGGCCTGTTCTCTACAAATTGCTCGAGTTCGGTACCAATGCAAAGAATTTCAACCTTGGTTTCCTGCGCCAATTTTGCAAAAGTCAACATAAACTTTTCATAGGATGCCTCCAGGATCTCCCAGTTATCTTCTGTTTCCATTCTTAGCCCGCCTGTAAATTCCCCGCGCCATATCCAGATTTGGGGTTTTAGCATCACCTTAACGTTATTTGCTCTTAACAGTTCAATGTACTGTTTGGCACCACCCTCAGTTTCACCATACCATTGACGATCTGTATTAAAAATAATTTCCGGACTTGAAAGATCCCTTATAAAACCAAAAGGCATAACTGCGGCATAATCCGCATGAATATTCAGGAAAGCATCTACATGCTCCTGGACAGCTTTTTCTCTGGAAGCAACAAAGCTTATTCCTTTTATCTTATTAACCGGTTGGCCGGTACAAGACAATTCAAGAAAAAGAAATATCAAAAACCCAAGTCTCTTCATAATAGGCATTTACGGACTTCATCAAAAATAAGATAATAAATTCAGATGTAAATCTATAGTGGCAGTTAAGTTATTATCTTTATGTTCGACATATAGCATATGAACTGATTAAAGGCATGGAAAGTATTGTAATTATTGGAAATGGGGTTGCCGGCGTTACCGCCGCAAGACATATACGTAAAATCTCCAACAAGAGAATTACAATAATTTCTGCAGAATCTGATCATTTCTTTTCCAGAACAGCATTGATGTATGTTTATATGGGACATATGAAGTTTGAACATTTAAAGCCTTATGAAGACTGGTTTTGGGAGAAAAACCGGATTGAACTTATCAGGGGGTTTGTAAGAAAGGTAGATGATAAGAACAAAGAATTATTTATTGAAGATGACAGGGTTATAAAATATGATAAATTAATTCTGGCTACAGGGTCCAAGCCCAATAAATTTGGATGGCCAGGACAGGACCTGAAAGGAGTACAAGGTCTGTATTCCAAACAAGATCTGGATCTATTAGAAACCAATGCTCCCAATAAGAAAATTTGCAAGCGGGCTGTTATTGTGGGAGGCGGGCTAATTGGAATTGAATTGGCTGAAATGCTCCGAAGCAGAGATATTCCTGTTACTTTTCTTGTGAGGGAAAAAAGTTTTTGGGATGTAGTACTCCCAGATGGAGATTCCGGGATGATAAACGAACACATTCTGGAACACCATATAGACCTTCGTCTGGAAACTAATTTAGTGGAAATCCTTGCTGATGGTTATGGCAGGGTAAAAGCTGTAATAACAGACAAAGGTGAAACCGTAGAATGTCAAATGGTTGGATTAACCCCGGGTGTTTCACCCAATATTTCTTTTTTAAAAGACTCCGGAATTGAATTAGGAAGGGGAATCAAGGTAAATCGATTTCTTGAAACTAACATCAAAGATATTTATGCAATTGGCGACTGCGCAGAACAAAGTGAACCCATTGGTAATCGCAGGCCTATTGAAGCCGTATGGTATACAGGCCGTATGATGGGAGAAACGGTTGCCCAAACTATTTGTGAAACCAGGACAGAATACAAACCGGGTCACTGGTTTAATTCCGCTAAATTCCTCGATATAGAATACCAGACTTATGGGTGGGTGTTCAGCAGTAATGGGAAAAAAGAATATGAAGAACATTTTCATTGGAGACACGCATTGGAAAAAATATGCCTGACTATAGCTTTTCATAAAGAAACCAGGAAATTTCTGGGGATAAATACTTTTGGAATCCGCATGCGCCATGAGATCTTTGATGAATGGCTGAATAAAGGTCAAAATGTTAGCCATGTGATCAAATATCTTAAAGATGCCAATTTTGATCCTGAATTCTATACAAAGTATGAAAATGAAATCGCTGCTAAATTCAACGCAGATTTCGATACGGATATCAAGCCGGAAAAGAAAAACTGGAAACGTATTTTCGCCATCGGTTAAATCGTTTAACCCGGGAATATGATTTATAATCTTTCAAAAAACGGAATCAAAGTATGAGTACGCTTGACAAAAGTATGGCATTAACAGGGCAGCCTCCTGCGGCTTTGAGCATCTTTCAAAAAATTGCCGTAATATTGGGATTGTCCGGTCTTTTCATACTCCTCCTTGCCTCTTTTAATATAGACTTTCCAAATAAAGGCATGTGGTTATCCATTTCCCTTGCGGCAATTTTTAGTGGAATTTTTTGGTTTGCCAAGGAGGCATATGCTAAAAAGCTGAAAGGGATTAAAAATGACGGGGTTTGGTTTAAATCAATATCTGCCAAAGGCTTGTGGGCCTGGGCAACCGGCATATCGCTAACAGGTTTCTATATTGTCCTTTACTTTTTTCCAGAATTCCTGGGGTTGGTAAAGGATGGCTCAAATAAGGGTGTAATTGCACTATTTGATCCATTAAGCAGATTTCTGAGTGGCAACCCTGCCAGCCAGTGGTTTGTTTATGGATCCCTATATACCGTTGCTATCCTGGCTTTTGGCATTAAATTTATCTGGAAATACAGGCATAACAGATACGAAGTCATTCGCACAATAAGCGTCATGTTCTTTCAAACGGCATTCGCCTTTATAATTCCTGAAATAATGGCCAGATTAAATGGCAAACTCCCTTATTATGACCTGAAGAATATTTGGCCTTTAAACTATTACAATTTTGAAAAATACCGGATAAATGCATTTATAGATTCCGGCGACATTGGGCTGACAATGCTGGTATTCGGCATAGTGTCCATTTTTGTAATCACACCAATTCTGACTTACAAATATGGTAAACGATGGTACTGCTCCTGGGTTTGTGGTTGTGGTGGATTGGCTGAAACAGCCGGTGATTCGTTTAGACATTTAAGCGATAAAAGCCTGTCAGCCTGGAAAGTGGAGCGTTGGGTGGTTCACAGTGTGGTAGTTTTTGTCACTCTCATGACCACTGCCGTAATTTATTCATACCTGGGTAATGATACGAGTAAGTACTGGTTGACCAAAGATGTATTTTTGATAGGCGTGGCTTTGTTACTGAGTTTGATTTTTGCGCTTGTAATGCTATTCAAAAGAGAGCAATTCCAAAAAGATGCCCTATATGGCGCAATTGGATATTTCGTGGTAATAATGGCCCTAATTGGTTTTCACCATTACAGCGGTGATGGAAATGTGTTCTTATTCAAATCTGAAACTCTAAGGAAATCATACGGTTTTCTTATTGGCAGTATTTTTTCAGGGGTAATCGGCACAGGTTTTTATCCTATTTTCGGCAACAGGGTCTGGTGCCGTTTTGGCTGCCCCATGGCTGCAATTTTGGGCTTTCAGCAACGCCTGTTTTCCAGGTTCAGAATCACAACAAACGGTGGACAATGTATTTCATGTGGTAATTGTTCTGCCTATTGTGAAATGGGTATTGATGTGCGCGCCTATGCGCAGAAAGGTCAAAATATTGTGCGCTCAAGCTGCGTTGGATGTGGCATTTGTTCCGCAGTCTGTCCGCGTGGCGTTCTAAAACTGGAAAATGGCCCCTTAAAGGGGCGTATTGATAGTAATGAAGTCTTATTGGGCAATGATGTGGATTTAATGACTCTTGTGAACCAAAAATAATCAGCCCAGCCGGCATATGCCTTTATTACTGTCTTAAACCTTTACTACCTCGTCTTTAACCTGGGCCTCCTCTTTTATGTTTCATTTGAAAA
>JAHEBI010000309.1 GCA_024642325.1 Eudoraea sp.
AGAGGGTTATCGGATTCTTTGCCCTCAAAGCGGATTTCACCTATTCCCTTGTAATATTCCTTGTTTCCAATAAGTGCCATATTAATTGTTTTTTAATGTTATTTCTAGTTGGTTTTTCCAGTGAGTATATGCTTTTATATATTCTGCCTTTTGAGAGGTGGGAGAATAGCTCATAATATAATCATTGTCCATAATTTGTTTTCCGAAAGCAGCATAGTTGCCATTATGCAGATGACAGGCACGTGCTGCGCCAATGGCCCCTGTAGTATTATAGATTTCAATTTCCTGTTCTATTAAGGTAGCTATAGTGTTTGAAAAAATAGGGGACCTGAATAAATTGTCATTGCCTGCCCTGATTACCTTTGCCTTAATACCATCGGCCTTCAGAATTTCCATTCCATACACAAAAGAAAAAGCAATCCCTTCAAGTGCGGCTCTGCAAAGGTGGGCTTTCGAATGTATATTTAAGTTTATATTTTCTATTTGTGTTCCTAAATCCCTGTTGTTTAACATGCGTTCAGGGCCATTTCCGAAAGGTAAAATAATAACTCCATCAGAACCAATGGGAACCTGCGCCGCCAGCTCATTCATTTCCTGGTAGGATGAAACCTTTAAATTATTTAATAACCATCTGTACATAATTCCGGCTCCATTCACACACAATAGTTTTCCAATACGACTGTTGCTGGAAGAATAATTAACATGGGCAAAATTGTTGACCCTTGAACTTTCCTTCACAGAAAGATTGTCCGTAATGGCATAGATTACTCCCGAAGTACCACCCGTTGCCGCAACTTCACCGGGATTAAATACGTTTAGGGAAAGGGCATTATTGGGTTGGTCACCCGCGCGGTAAAGAATGGGTGTGCCTTCAGCCAGACCAGTATCCTTAGCTCCTTTAACCGTAATGTGCCCCTGGTCTGAAAAAGTATCTACAATCTCGGGAATAAGCTCTTTATGTATTCCAAAGTAGTCCAAAAGCCAGCCAGCGACTTGCTTATCTTTAAAATCCCAGAATATACCTTCTGAAAGCCCCGAAATAGTAGAATTAATTTTACCGCTTAGTCTGTAGGCAATATAATCGCCGGGGAGCATGGCTTTGTAAATAGAATTATAAAGTTCCGGTTCATTTTCCTTGACCCACCTTAATTTGGAAGCCGTAAAGTTGGCCGGTGAATTGAGAAGCTTTTGAGCACAGTTTTCGCGGCCCAGATCGTCAAATGCTCTGGCGCCAATATCCACTGCTCTCCCGTCACACCAAATAATTGATTTTCTTAAGGGAATACCTTCCTTATCAACCAATACAAGGCCGTGCATTTGGTAAGAAATGCCAACGCCGGTTATTTCGCTCGGCAGAACTTTAGTCTCTTCAAGTATTTTTTTTGTGGCATTACAAATGTATGTCCACCAATCATCAGGATCCTGTTCTGCCCATCCTTTGTTAAGAGAGTGCATGCTCATCTCCTTTTTTGGCTCACTTACCAAGGCTATACTTTTGCCTGTAGACGCTTCTACCAGGGCAGCCTTTATTGAAGAACTTCCCAGATCATAGCCTAAAGTGTACATGCTTTGCAATTAGTTTTTCAATTGGTAAGATATTGATTTTACCCGGATATGGCAATGAACTAAAAATAAAAAATCCTGATCATATTGATCAGGATTTTTTAAAAATAAACTTAAAAAATATCTCTTAGTATCCGGGGTTTTGAACCAGGTTAGGATTAAGTATAACCTGTGTAGCCGGAATAGGGAACAATTCACGATCCGTATTGCCAATAGCTGCCGGGTCTTTAAATTCCCAATCGCGCGTGTATTGACCAAATCTGATCAAATCATTTCGTCTCCAAAACTCTATATAAAGTTCTCTACCTCTTTCATCTATCAAATTTTGTTCAGTTACACTGCCAAAAGGAGTGGCACCTCGCAAAACACGAAGCTCGTTTACTAAAGCAGTTGCATCACCGCCACTTCGTAAAATTGCTTCTGCCTTCATTAAATGGGCATCTGAATATCTGAAGAAGATTTCATGCGATGTGAAACCGCCATATCTAGGGTTGTACTTAAGGACCCTGATACCTTGTACTTCATCATTATCAAGAAGGCTAGGAGAGCCAGTAACTGTGCTTAAAAATTCTCTTGTAAAGTTCAAAGGTGATCCTCCTCTCTCCGTAAGCGGAGTACCGGTTGGGCCATATTGTTGTCCTTTAAGAAACCCAAAACCAATATGCGTACCGTCTGCAATACCATCACCATCAGTATCAACCGTACCATCAGCACCTGCAGGTTCGCCCTGAAGTGGTACCCCACCTCTTCGTTCTTCCTGGCCGCCTCCCACTACATTACTTTCTGGTCCTTCAAACAGATCATAGAATTCAGAAAGGGTTGAAAAACCATTCCATCCACCTGATTGTTCTGGTGTAACCAGATTATAGTGCAGACCATTCCAAATCCTGTTACCAACACCCGTATTGATCCACCATATGGTTTCATTATCTGGGGTATCTCTAAATATATCAAAATAACCTGATTCCAATGCGTAACCATCAGCAGCAATTTCATCAACTAAGGATATTACCTTAGCCATATCGGCAGCATCCGGGCTTCCGGAACCGTTAAAAATATGCCTGTTTAAATGAACTTTAGCTAATAAATATCTGGCGGCAGCTTTAGAAACTTTAACGTTTTCTGCACCTGATGGTCCTGTGGCAGGCAGTCCAGAAATAGCAGCCTCCAAATCAGAAACTATCAAAGCAATAGCTTCCTCACCTGTAAGAACTACAGGGTCATCTAAAGGCGGAGCCTCTGTATCTCTAATCGGCACCTGTCCAAAATTGTCTAAGATTACGTAAACAGCCAGGCCTCTGAAAAATGAAGCGGCTGCCCTTGAATCAGGGGTTGAGGCAGACCTGCTGTCCAATACTTCACTGGCAGTTAACTGAAGTTCATTCCATTGATTCCAAACCGTTGTAATATACTGATGATCGGGAGTCCATGAGTGTTGGTGCAATTGTCTCCATATTCCATTATCACCCCAGTCAGAACCTCTTGTAGGAACTAACATTTCATCTGTTGTAACCTCACTTAAGGCATACAGGTTCGCCTGGTCGCCAATGTATCCATTAATGGAATTATACATTGCACTAACCTGACTTGCTGCTTCTTCGGCAGTTGCAATACCTTCAAAGTTAGGAGCAAGCAAAGAATCAGTCGCTTCGATTTCTAGATCGGTACAGGAAAAAAGCAGCACCAAAGTAAAAAACGAGTACGTCGCAGTTTTAAATTTAGTTTTTAAATAATTAATCATCGCAGTTTTTTTTTAAATTAAAATTTAGCATTTATACCTAATGTCACTGTTAGTGGTCTTGGGAATGTGGTATAATCTATTCCCTGACTGGGAATACCAGTTCCAAAATCACCAGTGTTGGCTGATACCTCTGGATCTAGACCGCTATAATCCGTGAACAATAATAAATTCTGTCCGGTTAATGAAAACCTTAAGCTCTTAAAGGCTCCATCACCACTAAGAGGCACATTATAACCAACGGTTGCGTTTTGTAAACGTACAAAATCTCCTTTCTCTAAATACAGGGTAGACACTTCTTGGGAAACCAGCGTTAAACCTTGGGGGTCTACGTTTCTGGAAGTTTCAAATGTGGGCCTGTTTAAGAAGGCATTTCTAGTATTGTTATAAACCGAGAATCCAAATTGACCTGCAAAGAAAACGTTAGCGTCAAATCTGCCTGCATTTAAATTAAGGGTAAGTCCTGAAAGGACATCAGGTACAGCATCCTCACCGACAAAATCTTTGTCGTCCGCATTAAAGTTAGGGTTTCCATTGGCATCCTCAGAATATGTTGCCATGTAATAAGAGAAGATAGACATTCCTTCCCCTAA
>JAHEBI010000310.1 GCA_024642325.1 Eudoraea sp.
CATATTTGGCTGTAGACATGATATAGGTGCTACCACTTCTTTCCAATTGTATAACATCCGGAAAAGTATCTGAAGAAATCACTTCACTGGTTTCTCCTCCTATTTCTTTGCGGTATTGTAAGCTGGTAAGACCATCTCCATGGGTAGTAGCATTCACGTGTTTTGAATTTGCGTCTAAATTGTTTTTGACTATCCATCCAACCTTTCTATGTGGATCTATTCCGGATCCCAAAAACTTTACCTCAGCTCTAAGGATAAAATCGCCCTGGATAGTGGTCCATAAATATTGAAAATCATCTTTACCAAACCACATATTGGTTCCAGAACCACTAATTTTATAGGTTTGATCTTCTGTAGAATATTCTGAATGACCTTCAATTCTGCAATTGCCAATATCACTGTTATTATCAAAAATTCCTATTTGGTTTTGGGCTTTTACACTATTAATCGCAAAGATCATACAGCTTATAAGTACGTAATATAATTTTGAGGTTTTCATTGGATATAACTTTATAATTTTATTAAATGACATCTTGCCTGAAGACCTTGAAATTCGTCCAAATAAGGGCACAGGCTATTTCAACCAAGCATAATTAATTATCACTAATGCTTAGTGATACCACTGATTTTGAGGGTATATTTACTTCAATCCCTGACTGATTCTTTTTGTAATCCGAAAACTTTTGAATATAAACCTGTTCTTCTTTACCAAAATCATTTAGTGCGTTCATTTTGTCAGAAGTAATAATACTGCCTGAAATGTTATTTAATTTTTCCAATCCTATAATTTCGATAGCTGTTGCCATATTCTGATTGGGATTTAAATTAGCAATGGTAATATTTATATTTTCATTCTTGTCCCTGGAAGCAGAAACCGACAAAGCAGGAATTTGACCATTATCATTTACATAATTTTGTGTAGCTACTTCAGTTGGCAGATGTATTGCATCCTGATGTACCTTGTACATCTTGAATACATAGAAAGTAGGGGTCTTCACCATTTGATTCCCCCTGGTAAGTATCATGGCTTGCAAGACATTTACAGTTTGAGCAATATTTGCCATCTTGATACGTCGGGCATGATTGTTAAAGATATTCAGCCCTAAGGCGGCCACAACAGCATCCCTTAACGTATTTTGCTGGTAAAGAAATCCGGGGTTCGTCCCGGGCTCCACGTCGTACCACGTACCCCATTCATCTGCAATCAATGCTATGGTATTATCAGGGTCGTGCTCATCCATTATTGCAATATGATCTTCCAGATTTCCTTCCATCCTCAAAGTATTTTGCATACTTTTAAACCACTCGTTTTCCGCAAAATCAGTTGCAGAGCCTTTAACTTCCCAGTTATTGACAATTGTATAATAGTGATAGGACAAGCCCTTAGCAATATTTAAATATCCGGGAGTACCCTTAATGCCGGTCATAAAGGTTTTGGTCCAATCCAAATCATCAAAGATTCCCCCGCTGGCAATTTTATATTCTGCATTGCAATAGGTACTGAATCTTTTAAATACATTGGTGTAATATTCAGCGTTCATACTTCCGCCACAACCCCAGTTCTCATTACCTATGCCCCAAAATTTAACATCCCATGGAAGTTCTCTGCCATTTTTTCTTCTCAATCTTGTAATTTCACTATCCTTATCAGAGGTTACATACTCAACCCACTGATAAGCGTCTTTTACGGTGCCACTGGCTATGTTGACGGCAATATAAGGTTCGGTTTGCAATAACTCACAAAGTTCCAAAAACTCATGAGTTCCAAAAGAATTATCTTCTGTAACACCGCCCCAAAACGTATTTACCACAAGAGGTCTTTCTTCAGCAGGTCCTATTCCATCTCTCCATTGGTATTGTTCAGCAAAACAGCCACCCGGCCATCTTAGTACCGGTATTTGCAACTCTCTAAGTGCCTCTACCACATCCTTTCTGATCCCATTGATATTTGGGATTTCTGAGGCTTTACCCACATAAAAACCATCATAAATACCCCTTCCCAAATGCTCGGCAAAATGACCATAAATATGTTTACTTATGGTATCTTTTGCGCTGTCGGCATGTATCGTGATTTTGTTTTCCTGGCAAAAAGAAAACTGTACAATAAAAAGTACTGTTACTACATTTAAAATTTTACGTATGGTCATTTTTTATAGATTGGTTTTTATGAGAAAAAGGCGAATACTCAATTTAAAAGATATAATATTTTAGTTAATCCGGGTAATTAACCCCTCCTGGTAATTTACTCTACCATAGCATCTTTGGTTTTAATTGTTCCGTCTTTATTGTATAGTAATTCAGTTACCTTAACATTTCGAAGATGGGTTTTTCCACCAGATAGCGAACTGTCGTGATAAAACAACAACCATTTGCCATTGTACTCGACAATGGAATGGTGATTTGTCCAGCCTAAAACAGGCTTCAAAATAACACCCTGGTATGTAAAGGGACCATAAGGATTATCTCCTATGGCATACGCAATATTATGGGTGTCTCCGGTTGAATAAGAAAGATAGTAGTTTCCGTTGTATTTATGTACCCATGCTGCTTCAAAGAAACGACGGCCATTATCACCGGCTAGTAATGGATCTCCTTTTTTATCGAGAATTTGCACATCTTTTGGGGTTTCTGCAAAACCTAACATGTCATCGGCAAGCTTTGCAATTTTAGGGGTTAAGGCAGGTTGGTCTGCATTAGGGTAGGAATCCCCACCCTTATAGGATCCACCGGCCCATCGCTGTAACTGTCCACCCCAGATGCCCCCAAAATACATATAATAAGTACCATTCGAATCTTCAAAAACGGCCGGATCCATACTATAACTGCCTTCTATAGGTTGTTCTTTGGCCTCAAAAGGTCCAAAAGGTTTTTCACTTGTCGCTACTCCAATTTTAAATATGTCCGACGTATCCTTTACCGGGAAATAGAAATAATACATATCTCCCTTTTTAGCAGCATCGGGTGCCCACATTTGCCTCCCTGCCCATGGCACATCCTTTATATGCAAAGCCACGCCGTGATCTGTAACATCTCCGCCAATACTATCCATAGAGAAAACATGATAATCTTTCATATCAAAGTGACTCCCTAAATCATCTTCCGGCACGCCTGATTCAAAATCGTGCGAGGGATAGATGTATAATTTGCCCTCAAATACATGTGCTGACGGATCGGCTGTGTAGATATGTGAAATAAGCGGCAGGCTTTTACCATCGACGATTGAAGCGGGATCTTCAGGAAGTTCATCAATTAAAGATTCTGATGCTTTGGTTATTTGTTTGTCTTTGCAACCCAAAAACAGGAATGCGACAAATAAACTGACCTTAAAGATTCTAAATTTAAAAGGGTACATGGTTAAATTTATTAGTTTCTTTTTAAGAAGTGAAAAAATCCAATTCAACTAATTAAAATTGCCTGGTTATTTCAACAACAAACTGATGAAAGATAATCAAAAAAATGTTCTTTATTTCCACCGGCACCTAATTCCCGGGGGCATAAGGGAATTTTAATGATTTATAGTGCTCCAGGCTTTCTTCTGATCTTTCCACGCCTGGTGGCAGTTCTTTTCCGGAAAATGTTTGAAAATAGAGCAGACAAGCATTCCTCCACCACTTGGCTTCCTGAAGCTGAATTTCCATAAGCATCCTTACTTCATTGTATTGATCATCAGAGATATAAATTTTTGCTTGTTTCCAAATACGCAACATTTCTTCCACCTGGTCAACCCCTTTTTGATAATTCAAGGCAATTGCATCCCATAAAATTACCCCATCCTTCAGCTGATAATCCCAGGGTAAATGGTGGAACCACAATAGATATTCTTCCGGGCAGGTTTCCGGGTCATTGAAAATTTGGGTCAGCTCAGTAGCATATTGATTTGTGGCATTACTACC
>JAHEBI010000311.1 GCA_024642325.1 Eudoraea sp.
TATTAGTTTTTCTTATGTACCGGTTGAAAAACTGAACAGGCTTACCAAAAATAACCACCAGGGGGTAATTGCCAATATTTCGCCCATTGAATTTTACAACTTTGAAGCCCTGGTTGAAGATGTTATACAGAAAAAAGAGTTTCCTTTGTTTCTGCTGTTAGACCAATTATCCGACGTGAGAAACTTTGGGGCAATAATACGAACCGCAGAATGTACGGGTGTTGATGGGATTGTAATTCAAAAAAAGGGAGCTGCGCCTGTAACGGAAGACACTATTAAAACTTCAGCAGGAGCCGCTTTTAAAGTTCCCATAGCCAAAATAGACCACCTAAAAGATGCAGTTTTTTATTTACAGGCATCCGGAATACAGGTAATTGCAGCCACAGAGAAAACAGAACACAGTATTTACGAAATAAATTTTAAAGTACCCTGTGCCATTATTATGGGTTCAGAGGATACCGGAATCTCCCCTTCAATCCTTAAAACTGTAGATCACAAGGCCAAGCTGCCCCTTTTGGGGGAAATTGGCTCTCTGAACGTATCTGTGGCCTGTGGTGTTTTTCTATATGAAGCGGTACGGCAGCGAACAACGTAAATCATTCCTGCTGGTCTTTGGTTTTATTTTCCTTGAAATGATACCTGATTTTAAAAGGCCTTTCCTCAGAATCTAAAGGTGATTCCTTGCTTTCAATAAAATTTCCGTTTTCATCAAAATGTTGTAAAAACTCATCCTTTTCTTCATCGTAATCTTCAAGTTCCCATGCGTATTTTTTAACAGCTGGGATTTTGGCCTTTACAAAAAGAGCCAGGAACAAACCTGTTATAAACCCGGACAAATGACCTTCCCAGGAAATATCCTCCTGCAGAGGAAATAAAAACCACAATAAACCTCCATAAATAAAAACCACCATCAGTGAAAGCGCTACAAGCCTGTAGTGTTTAGTGAAAATACCTTTAAAAAAAATAAAGCTTGCCAAGACATAAATTACCCCACTGGCCCCAATATGATAGGATGGCCTGCCAATAACCCATGTTAATAAGCCGGAAATGAGTACTCCCCAAAAAAGTACCCTGAAAGAGATGCTTCTATAAAAATAGACCAAAGAAGCCGATAGAATGGCTATAGGTAGTGTATTGTTGTACAGGTGCTCAACAGAACCATGTAAAAACGGGCTAAAGAGCACACCTCTTAATCCCGTTAAACTCCTTGGATATATCCCGTACTGATTTAAATTTACCTGATATCGGATCTCCACCCAAAAAACGGTCCATATTAACAATACGGCTATCATTGGAACAAGAAGTACTTTATTTGAAAATCTAAAATAGGTATCCTCCGACATAAGATTAAGTTACATTTTATTTGTTCAAATCATTGGCCATAAATGCAAAACATGATAAATTGTCATGGCACTCTCTTTAATTGTACATATTTGAAGTTAACTTAAAGCCTTTTCATGTTTGCATCTTTCACTCCTAACTAGTGGTTTATAGTTTAATCGTCCTTATTCCAAAGTTATTGTACAAGGTAAAAACGTATTTATTACATTTATCATATGAATGAACCCCTGGCAGAACGCGTACGCCCAAAAACTCTGGAGGAATATATTAGTCAGCATCATTTGGTTGGTACAGCTGGTTCTTTAACCAACCAGATAAAAAAAGGCACTATTCCCTCCCTCATACTTTGGGGACCCCCGGGGACCGGAAAAACCACCCTGGCCCATATTATTGCCAACGAAAGTGAGCGCCCATTTTATACGTTAAGTGCTATTAACAGCGGCGTAAAGGATATCCGGGAGGTAATTGACAAGGCAAAGCAAAGTGGTGGTTTATTTACGTCTAAAAACCCTATTCTCTTTATTGATGAGATACATCGATTTAGTAAATCACAGCAGGATTCTTTACTGGGGGCCGTAGAAAAAGGCTGGGTTACACTAATTGGGGCAACTACAGAGAATCCCAGTTTTGAAGTAATTCCGGCTCTTCTATCGCGATGCCAGGTTTATATCCTTAATTCTTTCGGGAAAGCGGATTTAGAGGCTTTATTAAAAAGGGCCATGGAAGAAGATATCATGCTGAAGTCAAAAAAAATAAAGCTTAAAGAAACAGAAGCGCTATTGCGGCTTTCCGGGGGTGATGGCAGAAAACTGTTGAATATCTTCGAGTTAGTGGTCACTTCTGAAGAAACGAATGAAATTGTTATCACAGATAAGCTGGTGATGCAAAAAGTTCAGAAAAACACCGTATTATATGATAAAACAGGAGAACAACATTATGATATAGTTTCTGCTTTTATAAAGTCGATCCGGGGTAGTGATCCAAATGGTGCTGTCTATTGGCTTGCCAGAATGATTGAAGGTGGAGAGGATGTTAAGTTTATAGCAAGACGCTTATTAATATCGGCATCTGAAGACATTGGAATGGCCAATCCAACCGCACTGGTTCTTGCAAATTCTACTTTTCAGTCGGTTACTACCATAGGGTATCCTGAAGCGCGAATACTGCTAAGTCAATGTGCCATTTATCTGGCAACTTCGCCAAAGAGCAATACCAGTTACATGGCTATCAAAAAAGCTCAGGAGTATGTTAAGGATACCGGGGATTTATCTGTACCGTTGCCATTGAGGAATGCACCCACCAAATTAATGAAAGACCTGGGTTATGGTGAGGATTATAAATATGCCCATGACTTTGAGAATAATTTTACAGAACTGGAATTCCTGCCCGACGAGATAAAGGGGACTTCCTTTTACGTTCCCGGAAATAATAAAAGGGAGATGGCACTCAAAGAATTTCTGGAAAAACGATGGAAGGGCAAATACTAAAATTTAATAGTAAATTCTTCAATTTGTAGTTGATCGGCAACGTAATATTCAAAAAACCATTTTGAATTTTTACTGTATACCAGGCCCTTGCTTTTTTCACTAACCCCTATGAAGACATTGGGCATAGAAGTATTATAAACCTTCAGTCTTATTTTAGGCGTGCTATCCACCAGTTGATAGCCATTTGGTATTTGCTGGGCATACCACACTTCCGCAGCAACTGCCGTAGCAGTGGCCGCTGTTGGTATTGCCATGACCGCAGCTCCTTGGGTTTCACCGGGGCCGGAAGCCATCGCTATATCTGTTTGCTCTGAAATTGCAGGACTGATGTCTTTGTCCTGTTCCTCAATTTTTGATTCCTTTATTTCATTAACCTCCTTCGCTGCTACAACGGGTATAGCTGCCTGAGCAGTTATTTCAACTGGTTTATAATTGTATGAAATGCTATTCAAAGAAGCAAATGCATCAGTTATAGCCACTTTGTAACTCTCTATATAATCCTTTGATTTACTTCTGCCCTCTCCGGTAACATAGATTTCCTTATTATTACAGTCTTTTAGGGTCAGTGAAGCTGTGGTTGCAAACATAGAAGATTTATGATTTAATTGAACCAAAAGCCCCAGGCATCTGTTTGAATTCAGATCCTGCGGTAAATTATCATCATAGACAACATTAAATCCTTTTTCTGAAAAGAGATGTTTTATAAGTGTACTGGTTTTGTATTGATTTTCATATTTAAATCCAACAAAGTTTTTTGGCACAATAATATATTTATAATTATTGAGTTGGGCCTGAAGGCCACATGAAAAGGCAAAAACCAATAAAAAGGCGTATAATTTATTTTTCATGAATGATCACTATCTATTTCCCTCCCAAGATATGATATTTAATCCTAACTGAAAAGAAGCGAAGTTGCTATCCGCTATATTACGGTAGCTCAATAAATTATCCGCCATAACATATAGATTCACAGGTCCTGCCTGAATACTCATCCCCAGTCCTACATTGCTGGCAGTAAACTTATCAACAGTATAGGTTGCCTTTAAAGCCAGGG
>JAHEBI010000012.1 GCA_024642325.1 Eudoraea sp.
TGCAGGAACATTGTCAATATTTTTAATTCCCAACATAGCGCTTCGCAACGTACCCAATGAAGGGTTTCCCCGAATTCCATAACGGATCTGCCCTAATGCTCTTGGAGCAAATTCATCAACTGAAACAACCTGGCCATCAACGATTTCATAATAACTAAGTTCATTCAGCGACTGGTCTGCAATACCCTGAGACTTAATTTTGGTCAGATCACTCAGGGAAATATCCAGTTCATTTATTTCAGGCCAAATATCTTCCGGAGAAGCTGAACCAAAAGACGTAAATTTCAAAGGGACTTCAATTTGATAAAAATTCTCAGAGAAATCTGTGCCAATCCTTAAAAATGCCACCAGCGGCACATCATCATCCAGGTAATCAGATTCTGCGATCTTTTCAGCATGTAAGAACATTTTTAACCTTTTGTATTGCCGGATATCAATATTTACGTTTTTAAATACACCCCGTGAATCCCGAGGTTCCAGATTCTCAACTTTAAATGATAAAGACTGCTCATTCTGGCGAATGATGGTGTTATTGTTGTTTAATTGTTCCCTTTGTACCCCGGGAGGCAAAACATAAGGAATGGGTGTTCTGGAGTTATTCTCTTCTATGTTTACTGTATTAACGTCCACGAGAGTTGCATCATCTGCGGGGTCATCATTATCTGAAGAGAGTGTCTTTGTATAATTTCTCCAATCGATACGTACCAGATCCAGGGTAGCAAAACGCAGCACTACATCTTCTGTAAAACCGGTAAGGTACATACGCATAAAACTGATTGAACGAAAATCTGTAATTCCTCCTACAGCGTCCGTAAAAACACTAAGCGGAATTTTATACTGAATCCATCTCCGGTTTAATTGAGATCCATTAGGCAAATCAGGAGTAGTCCCTTCACTGATATCAGTTACGTACGGATCATTAATAGTAGTATTGGGCCTAATAGGAATTCGGTACTCAAAATAACTGTTGATGGTATTCATGGTAAGGTCCCTGTTAATATCTTCCACGTCCGGAAGAGTTGTGGAACCCCTGTTGGTGTCGGTTACACTAACTGGTGAATTTCCATCCGTATTATTGAAGTCCTGGTATCGTTCTAAAATTCCCCCGTCCCTGTTCAGGTAGTATTGGTAGTTATCAAGCGCAGGGTCTTCGGCAGGTCCGTTGTATCCTTGTGCAGCTTCCTGGCTGTCATCCAGGCCGTCTAAACCAATATCCTGCAGGCCCCTGTTGGTTTCACTGGCATCAAAGGCATAAACCAGGGACTGTGTAGCCGGGACAACTCCCCAGGGGGTGGGTGTAGTGAGATCATTGCTGTTTTGAACCGGTAACCCATTTTCATATTGTTTTCTTCCATCATTCAGAATGTCCTCCGAGATATTCCCTAAATTAATAACCAATTCACCCGGACCGTTGGCAATGCCGTCTACATATGGATCCATGACCCAGAATTGAACAAACTCAACATTTGATTGCTCAAAATTAGTGCTGCTCAAAGACCTCATCATTCCTGCCCACTTTTGATTTGGCTGAAGCCCGTCAAAGGTCGTACTTGCATTATAGGGCCCTTTTAAATTTGGATAATAAGCCATATCCAAAGTATTTTGAACAGTAGTCTGCCCCTGAGCAATATCTACCTGAGGAAATATTTCATCTACATAAATCCTTCGCGTTTCATTCGTAGAAATATCATTATCGTTAATGCCGGAAGGACGCTGGTTCGTATAAAAAATAGGATCTATAGTATACCACGCCATTTTAGCTCTTTCAAAACCTGTCTCTATATCGGGTTCACCATTAACTCTAAACTCTTCCGGTGTACTGGCTAATGACCATCCTAATGAAGAGCGGATATCTATTAGTGCCTGAGCACCTTCAAAATCATCTAAATAAGTTGTGGTTTCTCCTTGAAAATCCGCATTTTTTGGAGAATTGGGGTTGAGGTAAGCGGCTTCACCACGAACGGATACATTGGAGGCAACATCTGTATCTATATTGGGCAATTTGTTAACCAGCCTGGTTAAAAAGGGAACCTCTGTGGAAAAATTTGCATTAAGACCAAAGATGCTATTATTTACCGGCTCAACGCCATAGTTGGACTTTTGTGTAAGAGGCCTTTCATGGAGGTTTTGAAAAGTTCCTCCTAAAATAAAATTCTTATTGAATTGATGTTCAATATTAAACCCGGTAAATCTTCTGGTTTGCTGTCCAAAGACTGCATTATTCTCCACTGAGATATTTATTGGGGTATTGGAAGCCTGCAAGCTGGGGTCCAATATCTGAACTGTTCCCGCCTGATAATTTACTGTGTAATCAATTCCTTCCTGCAACTGACGTCCTCCTGCAGTTACACGTACAGATCCTCTCGGCACATTAAAGGCGCCTATTGGTATACCGCTGGAGCCTTCAGATTTATAGCGCCCCTTGAGCTTAAATCTGTTTTTTTCAGCATCCTGCAAAGACGCCGCTTTTGTAAGCGTATACATGTTTCTGAAAACATACTTTTGTTGGTTTTCATTATATCCCTGGTCATTATCTACATCGTAGTTACCGCCGCCCAGTACGTCAAACAAAAACTCACCAAAAGGTTCCACTTTGCTGAATAAGATAAGACCACTCTGAGTATTTACGGTAATACCCGGAACAAAATCGAAGAATCCATCACCGCCTCTCTGTACATCATTAAATGTATTTAACCGATCGAGATTAAAAACATTAAGAAGAATTCTATCCTGTAAAGCCCCGTCAGGAGAATTTTCATCCGGCCATCCGGAACCCGGACCTTCAGCAACAGGTGTAATATAATTTCTAGGGGTTGGATCCGAATATAAGATATTGAATATAAAATCTTCCTGACTTAATTGAAAAGCACCTGTAGCATATATATTTTTCATCATCAGATCCCAGATAGGGTCGCTGACATTGGTAATATTACTTTTTAGTAATTTCAGTATAAGTGTATTGTTATTGATTTGGGGAACCTCTACTCCAGGGGTAACCGTGGTGGCATCTATTCCCCCATTGGCAAATTCCCCAACCTGGAATACTTGGCCATTGAAGGTATACTGATAGGCTACCGCCAACACTTCATCATTGCTCAAACGTTGGTTCAAAGAAATATATCCCAATTGAGAATCAAACTGGAAATCCCTTCCTGCTTCAAGCTTTCTTGCGTTTTCCAAAATAGCATAGTCAAATCCCTGATTCACCTGATATCCGGTGTTTATGTCAAACCCGTCATCCACTGTAGCAATATCCCTTATTGATGAGTTAAGTACCCCCCCATTATCAATTAATTGAGGATCGTAGTCATTGGCATTATTTCTTGGTAATTCCTGGTTGGAAGCCGAGGTATTAAAAAACCCTGCCGGTTCGCCGTTTGCCAATCCAATCCTCGTTTTTTCCTTAAGGGGCTCACCCAGATCCTGGAGGGCTACTATGTTTCGGACATTAAGTGTCTGCTGACCTCTGTTTGTTACCCAAACTTCAAGGCGTGTAATTTGAACCTGACTTTGGATAAAAGGATAATTAGTCAAAGCACCGTCATACTTATCCCTGAAATACTGGGAAAGAAAAAAGTGTTTATCCTCGTCATAATCCAAGGCAGACAATTCAAAGTCATTTAAGGTACCTCCACCCTGAGCTACCACTGAGCTATTTTGGGATTGTTGTTCAGAGAATACCGCTGTAACGGTAGTCTTCCCAAACTGTAATTGGGTTTTCACACCAAAAAGGCTTTGTGCCCCTCTGATCAAAGAGCTGTTAAGCGGGAAGCTCACATTACCGACTTCAATTTTTCTTATGATATCATCCTCTGTGGGCGTATAGTCCAATTTTATTAAATTCTGGAAATCGAAGGTAGCCTCCGTATCATAATTAGCCGTTACCTGTAAACGCTCACCAATTTTTCCCAGCAAGCTTAAACTGATACGCTGATCAAAATCGAACGAGAGATTGGTACGGTTCCTTGGAGAAAGTGCCGGGTTATCATTTTTCTGCCATATAACACCCAGATCCATAGCTACGGAACCCTGAGGTATTACTTCAATAGTATTTCCGCCAAAAATAGTTTCAAAAAAACCGCTGTTTACATAAAAATTGGGAAGCAGGTTTTTCCGTGCTTCTTCAGAACCCGCTTTTTTGCCTGAGAAAGCATCTATCTTTTCTTTAAAATAAGACTTCATATTCTCTTGCTGCACCATATACATATACTGCTCCGGGGTGAGTATAATAGGGTAACTAATATCAAAATCCCCAACCATTTCGGAATAGATATATCTGTCAAGCGCAGGATCATAAGTATATTTGGAGACAATGCTGTCAGGGTTTTCCAGTAAAATTTTCCCTAAAGCAAATCCGGTCTGTACAGAATCAATCTGTACAGAATCTGTCTCCTGTTCATTAGTCTCCTGGGCCTGTGTAGTATTCCAAACTCCAAGAAAAATGAAGGATAGTAATAAAAGCTTAAATGAAAATGATTTAAGATTTGATTTTGCCCCTTTTTTCAAACTTATTACAAATTTTTAAGCGCGTGTTTTATAATGTCCTCTGCGCTTAGTGTGGTGTCCTTGGATAAAACCTTGTCGACGGCCTTTTCTGACTGTCTCCGGGCAAACCCGAGAACCTCTAAAGCAGATAACGCTTCTTCTTTATTTGTATTGTTTGAATTTTGTGAAACTTCGTCAATATCATAGATTTTTAAAACCTTGTCTTTTAGGTCTAAAATAACACGTTGTGCGGTTTTGGCACCTATCCCCTTGATCGCCTGAATTGTAGGAACATTCCCACTGGCAATCGCGTCTCGAATCTGAAAGGGAGTAAGTGAAGAAAGCATGGTTCTCGCAATATTTGACCCTATGCCTGAAACAGACAGCAACAGCCTGAATATTTCTCTTTCTGAGTTTTCAGCAAATCCATAAAGGGTATGTGAATCTTCCTTTACCTGCAGATGTGTATAAAGTTGGATGTTTTCAGTATCCGCAATTTTCGAATATGTGTGGAGTGATATGTTAACGAAATAACCTACTCCGGCACATTCTATTACCACATGAGTGGGGTTCTTTTCAACAAGCCTGCCTTTTAAATGGGTAATCATTTGTGCTTAATTTATTCTTGCAATGGTGTATTAATCCGCCTCATTGTTCAATCCCATTTTTACCTTCCTTCTTTTCTCACGCTCCTGGGCGTCAATAACGGCCACGGCTGTCATATTTACCATCTCCTCAACACTGGCTCCCAATTGTAAGACATGAACCGCTTTTCTAAGGCCCAGCATAATTGGTCCAATAGAATCGGCTGCGTTAAGCTCTTTAAGCAATTTATAGGTAATATTTGCAGATTCAAGATTTGGAAAAATTAATGTATTCACTTTTTTACCTGCCAGAGTGGAAAAAGGGAACTGACTTTGGCGCAGTTTTTTGTTCAGGGCAAAATCAGTTTGTATTTCCCCATCAACTATTAATTCCGGATTTCTTGTGTGCAATATCTTAATAGCTTCCCTTACCTTAATAGCGTGAGGATGATTGGAGGTGCCAAAATTAGAATAAGACAGGAGTGCCAATACAGGATCAAAACCAAAGGCCATCCCCAAATTGGCAGTCATTTGTGCTATTTCTGCTAATTCTTCTGAATTAGGATCAATATTAATGGAGGTATCAGAAAGAATTAAAGGACCTCTTTGGGTTATCATAATATGGGCTGTCGCCGCCCTTGAAACGTTATTCGCTTTCCCAATGACCTCAAAAATGGGCTTCACCACATTTGCATATGCCCTGGAATGCCCTGAAATCATTCCATCAGCGTCGCCTTCCAGGACCATCATAGACCCAAAATAATTACGCTCCCTCATTTTAGTATTTGCACCGTATAAAGTAACTCCGTTTCTTTTTCTTGCATCGAAGAATTTCTCCGCGTAACTTTTTCTTTTTCCTGCAGAGTCTTCATCCTTGGGGTCAATAATTAGCACATCTGCATCAAACTCCAATTCCTTCATCAATTCTTTGATGACCTCTTTATTCCCCAATAATATAGGAATAGCGATACCCTCTTCATAGGCAATTTGTGCAGTTTTCAATACATCCAAATGATTCGCCTCAGCAAAAACAATCTTTTTTGGATTACTCTTTGCCCTGCTCATCAAGAGGCGCATCACCTTATTATCATCTCCGGATCTTTTGAGGAGATCTTCCCTGTACCTGTTCCAATCCTCAATAGGCGCCTTGGCAACTCCGCTTTCCATAGCTGCTTTGGCTACCGCAGGGGGTATTTCCGCTATAAGCCTTGGATCAAATGGTTTTGGAATTATATAGTCCTTTCCAAAGGTTAATCTTGTTTCACCATACGCAATATTCACCTGTTCCGGAACTGGTTGTCTGGTCAATTCAGACAATGCCCGTACAGCGGCCATTTTCATGGCTTCGTTAATTTTAGTTGCTCTAACATCCAATGCACCACGAAATATAAAAGGAAAACCTAAGACATTATTTACCTGATTGGGATGATCAGATCTGCCGGTAGCCATAATAATATCATCCCTGGTACTGCAGGCAAGATCGTATTTAATCTCAGGGTCAGGATTTGCCATGGCGAAGACAATTGGTTTTTTTGCCATCGATTTAAGCATGGCCGGAGTAAGGATATCAGCAATAGAAAGTCCTATAAAAACATCAGCGTCTTTAATAGCTTCCTCCAGGGTATTAATATTTCGGTGTGTTGCAAACTCACGTTTTTCCTTTGAAAGGTTTTCAGCATCCTGGCGAATTACTCCTTTGCTATCCAACATTACAATATTCTCCGCAACTGCACCAAAGGCCTTATAAAGTCTGGTACAGGAAACCGCTGCAGCTCCGGCCCCGCTTACAACGATTTTTACTTTTTCAATTTTTTTATTTGTAATTTCCAGGGCGTTTAACAATGCTGCAGAGGATATTATTGCCGTTCCGTGCTGATCGTCGTGCATTACCGGTATATCAAGCTCTTCCTTTAATCTTCTTTCAATTTCAAAAGCTTCAGGAGCCTTAATATCTTCCAGGTTTATCCCACCAAAAGTAGGCGCAATGATCTTTACGGTTTCTATAAACTTTTCTACGTCTTTTGTATCAAGTTCTATATCCATTCCATCTATATCTGCAAAAATTTTAAAAAGTAAACTCTTGCCTTCCATTACAGGCTTGGAAGCCTCCGGGCCAATATCTCCAAGCCCTAAAACGGCAGTGCCGTTAGTAATAATGGCAACAAGATTTCCCTTGGCTGTGTATTTATAAACATTCTCCTTGTCCTTTGCTATCTCCAGGCAGGGTACAGCGACACCGGGTGAATAAGCGAGAGCCAGATCACGCTGAGTGGCATAGGGTTTAGTCGGAACAATTTTAATTTTACCCGGTTGAGGTTTAGCATGATAGATCAAAGCCTCCCTCCTTTTTTTCTCGTCAGCCATAAAATGGGTTTGTCACACAAATTTAAGGGAAAGCTTATTAAAAAGATAAATTATTGCACTTATTATATAGCCTCCAAAATATAACTACTCATGAAGGCATATATAAGTGGAACCGGAGAAGATATATTACTGTTTTAGGGAAGGTTAAATCATTAAATCTCCACTTTATCTGAAGCTACATTTAATCTTGTGGCTAAAAAAGCCGCAATAATAAAGAATGTGCCTCCAAAAAGCATTGCGTTTATGGCATTACCCCCCAGGAAGATCCTGAAGATTGGCCCGAATGTAAGTGTTTCAATTCCCATTGGAATGACAATCATCATATTCAAAATACCCATATACACACCACGTCGATCCTGGGGTACAATTTTAGAGACCATAGTATACGGAATTCCCATCATTGCCGCCCAACCAATGCCGAAAAGCACCATCGGAAACAGGACATAAATTGGATCTGAAATATATGGTATACACATTAAGGCAATCCCGGTACCCAATAAACTTGCTGCATAAATTTTCTTTCCGCCATACTTCAATGTCAAGGGAACAAGGGCCAAAGCAACGACAACAGTAGCAATATTATAGGTAGTACTCATTTTTGCTGATTGAGCAGCTGCCGATGAGAGGTCATATCCCATAGTTTTTATAAACAAAGGTGTTATAAACTGCCAATAAACAAATAGGGCATACCATTGAAAAAGATATACGACTGAAAGCTTCCACATAAACTTAGGCATTTCCTTAACCGCCTTTGAAATTTCAATAAACGGCATTTTAAATCGAGCTGCAAAAGGTAATTTCTTATGCGCATTAATTTCCTCAAGTTCTTCATCGCTAGGGGGAATTTCCGGGGTTTTAAGAACTGACCATAAAATGGTGGATACTGACAAAACCGAACCTATAAAGAAGGAATAGTACAACCATTTAGGAATTGAACCTGCCACCTCCGTAGTGGCATCTCCCCCAAACCAATCCTGAAACAGGAATATAGAGGCATTTGCAAGTACAATACCGGCACCAACAAAAAGACTTTGCATCTGATAGCCCAGACTCAATTGCCTATTTGGCAACTTGTCGCCTACAAAAGCCCGATAAGGCTCCATTGCCATGTTGTTTCCCACATCTAATATCCAAAGTAACCCTACAGCAAACCATAATGCCGGACTTAAAGGAAATGCGAACAAGCACAAACTTCCTATTATAGCACCGACAAGGAAAAATGGTTTTCTCCTACCCCAACGTGGCGACCATGTTTTGTCAGAAATAGCCCCTATAAGAGGCTGAATGATCAAACCTGTAACCGGCCCCGCGATATTTAAAATAGGCAGCATATCTTCAGGTGCCCCTAAAAAAAGAAAAATAGGATTGATTGCACTCTGTTGTAAACCGAAACTGAACTGTATGCCGAGAAAGCCCACGTTCATATTGAATATTTGCCAAAAACTTAACTCGGGCTTTATAATCTTCATAGCATGTGTTGTGTAGAAAAATTAAATTTGGTCGTTTTGTAAATACTTGGTAAACAGACCTTCAATATAGTCCTTTATCTTTGTTAACAATAAAATCTTACTGAAAAATTGATCATTTTACTTTCGAAAACGTTGTAGTTCCTGGGTCTTTTATTTTAAAAAATCAACGTTTCGCCGGAAACCAGAAAACTTTGTTCGCTTTACTGCCGATTTTTGAAATACCTTTTTAAAAACATCTTCCGTTATTTCTTCCCAATCCTTTTTGGTCATAGACAGCAGTTCCGGATGTGGATTAAACAGGGGTTCATCGTGAGCTTTGGAAAACCTGTTCCAGGGGCATACATCCTGGCAAACATCGCATCCAAAAACCCAATCGTCAAACTTGTCTTTTACAGAGAGGGGGATTTCGTTTTTTAGTTCAATGGTAAAATAGGATATACATTTACTTCCATCTACCACATAAGGTTTTACAATGGCTTCTGTGGGACAGGCATCAATACAGGCCGTACAGCTGCCGCAATGATCCGTAACCGGGGAATCGTATTCCAGTTCAAGATCCACAATCAGTTCTGCAATAAAGTAAAAGGAACCTATTTGTTGGGTAAGAAGATTGGAATGTTTTCCCATCCAGCCCAGGCCGCTTTTCACTGCCCATGCCTTGTCCATAACAGGGGCTGAATCTACAAAGGCCCGGCCGTTAACCTCCCCTATTTCGGTGGAAATAAATTCTTGTAGTTGTCTTAGTTTGGATTTGATAACATGGTGGTAATCCTGCCCATAGGCGTATTTCGATATTTTATAGGTGTCATTTTTTTGTGTTTCTTGAGGATAATAATTTAGTAAAAGCGAAATCACCGATTTGGCACCATCAACTAATAAACGCGGATCTAAACGTTTATCGAAATGGTTCTCCATATACTGCATTTCTCCATGCATGTTTTTATTTAGCCATTGCTCCAGTCTGGGAGCTTCTTCTTCTAAAAAATCGGCTTTGGAAAACCCACACGACAAAAAACCGAGGCGTTTGGCTTCGGTTTTTATGAGTTGTGTATGTTGACTTCTATTGTTTAACAATGTGTCTTAACCTTTTATAAGATGGGCCTTTTTTATGCCGCAAAGCTAAGATACGATTTATCGTGGTTCAAAAAAGACAGGCACCTCAGTGGGTTTTAAGGAGATCATTGGGTTTACCTCAATGGTTTTAAGATTGGTGCTAATTTGATATTTCTTAATGATTTGAGCTATGGCAATTATCATTTCATACATAGCAAAATTATTCCCCACGCACATTCTGGGTCCTGCGCCAAAAGGGTAATAATGACTTGAGTAGTCCCGTTTTAAAGCAATATCGAATCGGTCCGGGTTAAATTCTTCGGGAGAATCCCAAAAAGCTGATGACCTGTGTAATTCATATATAGACATTAAAACCAAGGAGTCTTTTGGAAAGTTTTGCCCCTGAACAACATCATCCGCAATAGCTTTTCTATCAATGACATATGCCGGCGGATAAAGCCTTAAGGCCTCTTCTATGCACTGTTTTGTATAAGTTAATTGAGATAGTCCCTGCATCAGCTCATCAACTTCCAGATCTATTTTTTCAACTTCCTTTAAAACTTTATTCTGAATGGTCGGGTGTTTAGCCAACAGAAATAGTGTAAAACTAAGCGCATTAGCCGTGGTCTCATGACCTGCTGTAAACAGAATAAGGACTTCATCTATTAACTGGTGCCTCGGCATATGTGTGCCGTCTTCATAGGTTGCATTTAAAAGCATATCCAGTAAATCATCCTTCTCTTCCCCGGAAGCCAAACGCTCTTCGATAATAGTGTTTAAAATATTCCTTCCCTGTTCAGCTAAGTCCAGATGTTTTTTAATTTTACCACTTGCTTTAAACCACCATTTGAGGTAAGGCTGCCTCATTTCTCTGATTAACATCTTCTGGTTCCGCTCTGTAAAATCCTGAAGCTGTTCCATGTTTTTTTGAATATCAAAACGGCTAAAAAGGGCTTTGGCTACCACCTGGAATGCCAAATCGCCCATTAACGGAAATACATCCTGGGTAGTGCCGGGTTCTATTCTTTTTAATTCCGAATCAATGGCTTGCTTCATGATGCCCAATAAACCCTGCAGCTTCTTTTTATGAAATGCGGGCTGCACCATACGGCGGTGTATGCGCCAATGCTCTCCATTTGAAGTCAGAATGCCATGCCCAATATATTTTGCGAGATCTACGGTTTGAAGTTCCGATTTCTGATACTTTTTATGTTGCTTTTGAAGTATATGCCTTATTATAGTAGCATCCCTGGTGAATATTATGGTCTTTCGAAAGCCAACCTCGACTTTAAAAATATCACCATATTTTTCAAAATTAGCCCTGTGGAAAGGCAACGGGTTTTTAAGGATAGTCTTTCTGTTTTTAAAAACCTGGAATTGAGAGATGGTAGGAAGTTCTTTCATAGATAAGCTATCCGTCAGGCTGACTTATTGGAATCTTAAATTATTTAAAGCTTTAACTGCGCTCAGCCTGACATACTATAAATAAGCTAAAACAATCCGGGCTGTATCCCGCCCTTGATCCTGCCAAGGTGATTGTAGGCCAGTTCGGTAACCTCCCTGCCCCTGGGCGTGCGCATAATAAATCCCTGCTGAATTAAAAAAGGTTCATACACTTCCTCAATAGTTTCTGCACTTTCCGAAACGGCCGTGGCCAGTGTTGTAATTCCAACCGGGCCTCCCTTAAATTTATCAATTATGGTGGTTAGTATTTTATTGTCCATTTCATCAAGACCGTAAGAGTCTACATTCAGGGCTTTCAATCCATATCTCGAAATATTGATGTCGATATTGCCATCTCCCTTTATCTGAGCAAAATCCCTTACCCTTCTTAGCAGGGCATTGCTTATTCTTGGTGTTCCCCTGCTCCTACCGGCAATTTCAATGGCTGCATCATTTGTTATGGGAACTTTTAGAATATCTGCACTTCGAAGTACAATGGTAGAGAGTAATTCTGTTCTGTAATATTCAAGTCTGCTCGTTATCCCAAATCTGGCTCTCATAGGCGCGGTTAACAAACCTGAGCGCGTTGTAGCGCCAATTAATGTAAAAGGATTTAAATTTATTTGCACAGACCGGGCGTTGGGGCCGGTTTCAATCATAATATCAATTTTATAATCCTCCATGGCGGAGTACAAATACTCCTCAACTATTGGGCTCAGTCTGTGGATTTCATCAATAAACAGCACATCGCGTTCATCCAAATTGGTTAGTAGTCCCGCAAGATCCCCCGGTTTGTCTAAAACAGGTCCCGAAGTGATTTTTATTCCAACCCCCAATTCATTTGCCAGAATGTGTGCCAGAGTAGTTTTTCCCAATCCCGGCGGGCCATGAAACAACGTATGGTCCAGGGCCTCATTACGCTGGTTGGCTGCCTGTACAAAAACTTTAAGATTTTCCAATACCTGTTCCTGACCTGTAAAATCATCAAAAGTAATGGGCCTCAATACACGTTCTATATCCAACTCCTCTTGTGAAAAAGTGGAGCCGGTAGGATCAAGATTATCGTTCATATTTTCAAAGATAGTAAAAAACCAAAGGGGTAATTATCACTTTGAGATTAGTGCTTCTCCAAATTGGGGAAATTCACTCTTTCCAAATGACATTTGTCATCTTTTTTAGTTAGATTTATTCCCTTCTTTGCATAATAGTTAAATAATATCACTTAGTTATTAGTGATTAGAAAATTACAATCTTTAAAAACAAAAAATCAATGAAATCATCTTTTAATCTTCAGAAATACGGAATAGAAACGGCAGATGTGTATAGGAATAGCAGTGTTCCTGTACTTTATGAATTGGGCTTGCGATTAGAAAAAGGGACAGCTATTTCCAGTGTAGGAGCGCTGATGACCTACTCCGGTGAAAAAACCGGCCGCAGTCCAAAGGATAAAAGAATTGTAAGACACCCTGATTCTGAAAAAAATATCGACTGGGGTAATATCAATATTGGTTTGGATGAGCATACTTTTATGGTAAACCATGAGCGCGCATTGGATTTTTTAAATATTTGCGATCGCTTATTCGTGGTTGATGCATATGCCGGCTGGGATCCAAAATATAGAATTAAAGTTAGAATTATTTGTACAAGGGCCTACCATGCGCTGTTTATGCAGAATATGTTGATCATGCCTACAGCAGAGGAATTAGAAAATTTTGGAGAACCTGATTATGTTGTCCTTAATGCCGGCGGGTTCCCGGCCAACAGGTATACTTCTGAAATGACTTCGAAAACAAGTGTGGACCTAAATTTGGAACGAAAAGAAATCGTTATTCTGGGAACGCAGTATGCCGGTGAAATGAAAAAAGGTATTTTCTCCGTTATGAATTATTTGATGCCCCTGGAAAATGTACTCCCAATGCACTGTTCCGCCAATGTGGGCGAAAAGGATGATGTTACTATCTTATTTGGTTTATCCGGAACCGGAAAAACCACACTAAGCGCTGATCCTAAACGCAAATTAATTGGGGATGATGAACACTGTTGGACAGATCAGGGTACTTTCAATATTGAAGGAGGCTGTTATGCCAAAGCCATAAATCTTTCGGCCGAAAAAGAACCGGATATTTTTAACGCCATTAAATTTGGTACGGTTCTGGAAAATGTGGTGTATGATAAATTTTCCCGGGAAGTGGATTATACAGACACCAGTATTACGCAAAATACCAGGGCCTCATATCCAATTCATTATATAGACAATGTTCAAATACCATGTATTGCTGGTCATCCTGAAAATATTATCTTCCTTACCTGCGATGCCTTTGGGGTATTGCCTCCGGTGAGCAAACTAACACCAGAACAGGCCAGCTACCACTTTATTTCAGGTTATACGGCCAAAGTAGCAGGCACTGAAATGGGCGTGACTGAACCACAGGCAACATTCAGCGCTTGTTTCGGGGCGGCATTTATGATGTGGCATCCAAATAAATATGCTGAATTACTTGCAGAAAAAATAAAGGAGCATAAGGCTACAGCGTGGTTGGTCAATACCGGTTGGACTGGTGGAGCTCATGGTGTAGGTTCAAGAATGAGCCTCAAGTATACCCGCGCAATGATTGATGCTATACACCATAAAGATTTTGATAATGTAGAATTTACAAAGGATGAGGAATTTGGTTTTCAAATTCCACTTAGCTGCCCTCATGTGCCTTCGGAAATTCTCATACCAAAGAATACGTGGAAAGACAAGGAGCAATATCAACAAGTAAAAAAGAAACTTGTAGGGCTCTTTAATGAAAACTTTAAAAAGTTTGAAGCTAATGTAAACTCCAAAATTGTGGAGGCAGGTCCTAAAGCAGGCTATTCCTTGCAGTCTTAGCAAAATTGAAGTTTTTAAAAAACCCCATCGACACAATTTCGGTGGGGTTTTTTTATCCCTTAAGCTTTCCTGTTCAACTTATTCCTCTCTCTTATACAACTCGGAACTATTCAGAAATTCATGTATGATTATCTGCGGATTACCCCATAAATAAGTTTTTGCCGAGCCACTGGATGACAATTCAATACTTTTATACGCATTCAGCCTTGCTTTTGTAGTTTCTTCGAGCTCTGCGCCAATTACTCCGGATTCCATTTTTTCTGCCCTGAGGTCACTGTTTCCAAATAACTTAATATTCAAAGAATCTGCGGTGCCCTCGGCAATAGCGGAGGCATTGTTATACATTTCAATGTTGCTTTTCCCAATTATACCATATATATTCAGATCTATTTTA
>JAHEBI010000013.1 GCA_024642325.1 Eudoraea sp.
CATTTGTCTTCTTACATTTTTGGTTTCTGCCCTGAGTTTTTCACAATTCAACGGGAATCCTCAAATAATGACCCATGGCCAGCTGGAATTGTCATTCTACGATGCCCCCATTACGGGCACTCAATATCTCAATGAAATTTATCAAAAAGGAACGGCTATAATTGATAACGATAAGGAAGAAACCAGGTTAATGCGCTATAATGCCTATACCGATGAAATGGAATTTTTAAGCAAAGAGCAGAAACCATTAAAACTGCTGAAAAGAGAAAACATAGTTGTAATATTGGATGGTATAACATATGAGGTTAAATTTTATTCATTTAAAAATAAAATAGCAAAAGGCTACTTTAATCCTCTCAATAAAGGGGAAGTTGTTCTTTATCTCCAGCCTAAAAAGCGCTTAACTTATGCGGAAGCCCCAGATAATGGTTATGATGATGTTAATCCGGCAAAGTATGAGTTAAAATTTGAATATTATTTAAAAAAAGGAGACCAGCCAATAACTAAGATTGAGCTCGGCAAAAAAGATATCTTTTACTACCTAAGTGACCGCAGCGAGGATGTAAAAAGTTTTGTGCTTAAAAATAAACTCAAATTAAGAAAAGTTGAAGACATTATAGCCTTATTGAATTATTACAACGGGGTATTGGAATCACAGGCTAATCCACTTAGTTTTTCTTTTGTTGAACAATAAAATCCTTTAAATAATCCGGTTCAAAATAAGCGGTGTTTTCAAAGTTATTCAAGCTGAACTCCCTATAGGATAACTGACACATTTCTTTGGCCGAAGGCACTATAGAATCGTCAAAAACAAAATTCTGATGTTCCGATATTCCCTTACATTTAAGGGCTCCACTTCCAATGATATAAACGGGTCCCTGCCCGGCAAATTGAGCAAATGAATCGGATGTAACCTCTTCTACCCTGGTTTCCCTTATCTGCTCATTGTTGGCATTATAAACTGCAGAATACACTTCCATACGCCTCGCATCCAGAACTGGTATAATAACACTATTACGTAAATTAAGCTGAAAAGCCATACTCTTCAATGTGGAAATCCCTATAAGCGGAAGGTCCAGGGCAAAACAAAGTCCTTTTGCGGCAGAAACACCTATGCGCAAACCTGTATAGGAACCGGGACCCTTGCTAACTGCAATAGCATTGAGATCACCCATAGAAATGGAAGCAGCCTGAAGGGTTTCTTTGATAAAAAGGTGTAAATTTTCAGAATGTGAGTAAGAATCACTATTCTCTTCCCTCAGAGCAATCATTCTACCATCTTTACCGATGCTCACTGAACAATTGGTGGTTGCCGTTTCAATATTTAAAATTAGTGCCATAACTGTGGAGCAAATATAAAAAGACCTGTTGAGTATTAATCACACAGCAGGCCTAAACTAATCCTTCTTTTGACTTTAATCAAGTGTTATAGGTAGTCCAAAGTAGAATTCCAATACTTTAATTCTAAAAACATAATCGTATTTGGTGCGTATAACTTCTGCTTCGGCATTATCTACCCTGGCTTGTGCCTGGCTATAATCAAATGAATTCATAATACCAACATCAAACCTTTCCTGGGAGTAATCCAATGCCAATCTCCTGGCTTCCCTTGTTTTAAGCGCAGCCTCATAGGCTTTAGAGCTATTTAATACATCCACATAGGCCTGATTTATATTGGTTTCCAGGTCCAGTTTATTCTGTGCCAGATCCAATTCAGCCTTTTTGACATTAATCTGTGAGCGTTTGACGTTATTTCGTGTACTCCAACCATTGAATACAGGTATATTAATTTGTGCCCCGTATGCAATACCATCATTTATCCATAGCTGTTCTTTAAATGGGATTACCTGCCCGGTTATAGGATCCAAAAACTGATCCGAGTAGCGGGTATTGTAGTTAAAGAAAGCGCTTAGAGTTGGATAGGCTGCCCCTTTAGCTATGGACAGGTCTTTTTCGGCCAGTTCCACATTGGTCTCAAAATACTTGGTCTCATACCAGTATGTCATGGCTTTATCAAAAATAACCTTAGGTGAATTTTTCAAAATGTCTGCAGCAGGCACCTCAAAATCCACATCTGAAATATCAAAGTTTTCATAATCCGTGATCTGTAGCAGCTGTGCTAAACTAATACGATTAATAAGCACGTCGTTCTCGGCATTTATAATTTGCTGCTCCCGGGTTGCGGCTGTCGCTTCAATTTCCAACAAATCTCCCTTTGCGACCACACCTGATTCAACTAATTCCCTGGTTTTGTTTAAATCTTGTTCTGTAACTGCATAAAGGGCCTTGGCAACTTTTGCAGCTTCCTTACTGGATAAAATACTTAAATAATTTATAGCCACATTTAACCGAATATCATTTACAAGATCATCTAATCGGTATTGATTTGCAATTGCGTTAAGTTTAGCCCTGTTAAGCCTGTGTATATTTCTTAAACCATTAAATATAACAGCTGAAGAGGTAACACTTCCCGAAGAGGTTAATTGGGTGGTATTAACCGGTTGATTGTTAGTTGGGTCAAAAGAAAGTCCCGTATTGCCTTGCCCATTTAAAGCCCCGTTTAAATCCGGAAGAAAGGCTCCAATAGCATCCGATTTATCAATGGTAGAATTTTCCAGGTCCAACTCGTATTGTTGAATGGTTAGATTGTTTTCAACTGCATAATTGACACATTCCTCAAGTGTCCATATCTTCTTCTGTGCCATCCCTATTCCAATCCCAAACAGGAACAACAATACAGTAACTTTAAATTTCATCTGTCGTTTTTTGATCATTATAATTGATTGACTACTCTGATTAATTTTCATCAGGCCTAATCTTCTTTACCCTCTTTATCTTCTTCTCCCTTTTTAATCGGCTCCGTTTTATTCCAGACCTTTACTTCATCATCTGCTGTTATGCCCGAGATAATCTCTACATTAACACCATCAGAAATTCCTATTTCAACATCTTTGCGTTCAAATTTCTGATCCCCAACCATTACCTCTACATAAGGTTTGTCTGTTTCCTTATCAAATTGCAGAAGTGCTTCCGGAATTACCATAACACTGTCTTTTTTTTCAAGTACCAGTGAGGCATTAGCGCTGTAACCGGCTCTGATCATAAAACTATCTCCAACAACCACATCCCCTTCTATTTTAAATTGTACAGCACCAGATTCTTCTATACCTTTTGGTGCAATGAACTTTAATTTTGCTTCAAATTTCTGATCTTCAATAGCCCCCAAACTAATTTCAAGAGGCATGCCTAACTCAAGCTTCCCCACTTCCCCCTCATCAACTTTTCCTTCAAAAATCATTTTGCCTAAATCGGCAATTGTAGCTATGGTTGTCCCGTCGTTAAAATTATTGCTCTGAATTACCTGATCTCCTTCCCTAACCGGGATTTCCAGCAAAGTCCCCGTAACCGTTGCCCTGATGTTGGTATTGGCACTTGAAGATCCCCCGGCAGAACCTCTTCTGATTATCTGATAATCCGCACGGGCATTGTCCAATTCCTGGACAGCCTGATCATATTGTAATTGCAGCACATTAAAGTCCTGGCTGGAGATAACCCCTTTATCAAATATGGCCTTATTCCTTTTATATTCTACTTCCGTATTATTCAGGGCAATCTCAGCATTTCTAACTCTTCCACGAGCCTGATTTAAGGATTGTTCATTAGGCACTACTTTTATTGTAGCAATTAAATCCCCTGCCTTAACCTGGGCTCCTTCTTCCAGGTATATCTTTTCAATAATTCCTGAAATTTGCGGTTTTATCTCAATCTCATCTTCAGGAATAACTTTACCCGTAGCTACCGTTTTCTTCTCTATGTTGGAAGTAAATGGCTTTTTAGTTTCGTATGTTATTGGCGATTTGCTGTTGGATTTTATAAAAAAGGCAGCGGCCCACAACGCTCCCAAAGCCAGAATCGCAATCATTACATATTTTACAATTTTGTTCATCTTAATTTATTGGTATATAGTTAATGGTTTTGTTTATTCTTCTCTTAATGCGTCTATAGGCTTAATACTTACAGCACGCTGGGCTGGTATTGAACCAATTAGTGTTCCCAATATTACCATAAGCGCCAAGGCTCCCAGAACATAAGGTATAGGAACTGTGGGATTGGTATACGGAAAATTTATGTCCTTTGTAAGGCTGTTAATTACACTCAAAACGCCGGCGCCAAGAATTATGCCCACAATTCCGGCTATCATGGTCAAAAACACCGATTCCAAAATGATAAGTGAACGCACTTCCCTTGGTGTTGCACCTAAAGCCCTTCGAATACCCAATTCCTTGGTACGCTCTTTAACGGATATCAATAAGATGTTGCCAATTCCGATTACCCCTGCGAGAATAGTAGCAACCCCAACGATCAGGGATAAAAAGGTAATCCCATTGGCGAACCCAATAATCTTATTAAAAATCTCACCCAGGTTAAAGGCCCCGAACGCACGTTCATCTTCCGGATGTACCTTGTGTATGCTTTTTAAAACGGCCTTAATATCTTTTTCTACCTGAACAACGTCCGCATCATCATATGCGGCTATCGTAAAAAATTGGGCATCTTCCCCTGTATTATATAATTTTTTGAAAGTGGTAAAGGGAATAAAAATATCCCCGTCTGTTCCAAATGGGGTTGTTTGTGTAAATTTATGGACCCCTACCACCTGAAAATAGATATTCTCAACCCTAATGTATCCGCCTATAGGATCCTCATCTTCATCAAATAGTTCCTGTTGTGTGCGATCGCCAATAACACAAACTTTCCTCGCCTGGGCGATATCTTCATCGTTGATAAACCTTCCGTTGTCATAAATTTTTTGGGTGGCAATCTTAGCTATTTCCGGGAAGTAGCCATATACAGCATAGCTATTGGATTTAATTCCCCGTATCGTTAATGCCGAAGCCCCTCCAAATGCGCCTTTCGTATTTACAGGTGCTATGTATTGAATTTCAGGAATACGGTTTTTCAGGATTGTGGCATCCTGTACTTTTAGGCGCAATGTCCTGCCGGTTTTAAAACCAGCGTAAGGCATACTTGTGCTTTGGGACCACGCCCAAATACTGTTTTTAGCCACAGATTCAAAGTTTTTTTCAAAACCATTATCCATCCCCTTTGCAGCACCAGCCAGAGTGATATAGATAAAAATACCCCATAGTACACCAATAACCGTAATTATGGTCCTGGTTTTGTTTTTCCCGATAGATCCGAAAATTTCCTGCCAGGTATTTTTGTCAAATAGAAAACGAATGCTATTCATCTCGTAGTGCTATTATAGGTTTTATACGTGCTGCTCTTTTGGCAGGAATATAGCCGGCTATTGCCCCGAATAGCACTAAAAGGAGGGTAGCAAAAATAGCCACCGCGGTATTGATATAAGGATTCAAAATAAAATAATTTTCAGACAAGCTCTCTCCTAAAGAGCTCAGCAGGGCAATCCCAATAAGCATCCCGGTAAAACCGGAGATGGTGGTGATAAAAACCGATTCCAGTAAAATAGTACTGATAACTTCCTTGGGTGTGGCACCCAAAGCTTTTCGTATTCCCAGTTCTTTGGTGCGCTCCTTAACCACAAACACCATAATATTGCTTATCCCGATAATCCCGGCAATTATGGTCCCAAAAGCGACAAAAGCGACTATTATTTGAAGTACCCGGGCAAATTGTTGATTTTGCTGTAATTGATCTGCAACATTCCTGATGAAAATTCCATTTTGATCTTTCGGACTTATGAATTTCTTGTCTTTAAAGAACTTATCAAGACTTCGTTCAAATGCCATAGCTCCCATATAACCCAGCTCAGGTTTAAAAGCCACTACAAACTGGTCTATTTTATCAGTATTTTTTTCAATTAGTTGAAGAGTGGTATACGGGACATATATTCCACGTTCTTCCCTGTCTCCCCCATCGTCCTGGAAAACACCAATGACCTTAAATACACTTCCACCAATATCCAAATATTTACCAAGGGCATTTTTAGAACCAAAAAGATCTTGCTCCACCAGACGCCCAATGACCGCATACTTGGTCCTGTGCTTTATGTCCTCAACATTCAGGTAGCGGCCTTTCATCATAATTGTCTTCTCGGCAAATTGATGACCCCAATCCACGCCGGTAGTAGTGTAATTGTCCGATTCTTCCATGAATTTCACCAACCGGTTTCTTGAAATTCTTGGGGTTACATATTCAAGAAACATGGGGAAGTTTTTTTTTATATCTGCCAGGTCACTATTTTCAAATTCAATTCGCCTGGATGATTTATATCCCTTGTACGGGACAGTGGTTTTTCCCGGAAAAAAATAGAGCACATTAGTGGCATCTTCCTGGAAGAATTTGTCAAAAGTATTTATAAGGCCATTTCCCAGCCCAAAAAGTGAAACAAAAATAAATATCCCCAACGCTACTGTAAAACCTGAAAGAAAGGTCCTGAGTTTATTTTTTTGGATAGTTTTAAATATTTCGGTCCATGTATCTCTGCTAAACATACTTTGATGCCCTTACTTGCTTTACTTTCTTATCTTCAACAATAACACCATCTTTAAGGTAAACAATTCGTTTACACATATGTGCGATATCATCTTCATGGGTAACTACCAAAATGGTATTCCCCTGGTCATTAATTTTCTGAATTAAGTCCATTACTTCATAGGAAGTGGTGCTGTCCAGGGCTCCTGTTGGTTCATCAGCAAGCAGCACCTTCGGTTCTGAAGCCATAGCCCTTGCAATGGCAACTCGCTGGTTCTGGCCCCCGGAGAGTTCACTTGGTAAATGTGTAGCCCATTCTTTGAGACCTACCTGTTCCAGATATTTCAATGCCCTTTCCTGTCTTTCTTTTCTGGGAACTCTCTGATAATATAAAGGCAGAGCCACGTTCTCCAGGGCGCTTTTATAATTAATCAGGTTAAACGATTGAAAAACAAATCCTAAAAATTTATTCCGGTAATTGGCAGCTTTAGTCTCATTGAGGTTTTTTATCGGGACACCATCCAGGGTATATTCTCCTGAATCAGCCACATCCAGCATCCCCAGTATATTCAGTAAGGTAGATTTTCCAGATCCGGATGAACCCATAATTGCAACCAATTCACCTTCCTCTACCGAAAAATTAATTCCTTTTAAAACATGAAGGGTATTGCTGCCCATCTTATAGGATTTGTGCAAATCTTTTATTTCAATCATGGTTAGTGTCTTAAATTATTTTTCAAACCCGGTTATAGGACAGATAAGTTCCTAATATGTTACATATAAACCTCAAAATATTATGTTAAAAAGCTATCCTTTGTATTCATCCGGCTTTACTTCGTTCCATACTTTTATCTCATCCTCTTTGTCGATGCCCGACTTCACTTCTACATAAATCCCATCACTTATTCCTAATTCTATTTCTCTTCTTTCAAATTGCTGATCCCCCGTAGCAATTTCCAGAAATGGTTTTTTGGTTTCGGAGTCAAATTGAACAAGTGCTTCTTTAATAGAAAGAACGTTGTCTGCCCTATCCAGAATTATGGATGCATTTGCACTGAGACCCGCCCTGATAAAGACCGAATCCTGTTTCTTAAGGGTACCTTTAATTTCAAATTGAATAGCTCCATTTTCTTCATTTCCTTTTGGTGCTATATAATCAAGGATAGCGTCAAAAGTTATATTCTCCAGTGCCCCAACTGTAATTTCCAAAGGCAGGTCTTCCTTTATTTTACCCACCTCAGATTCATCCACCTTGCCTTCAAATATCATTTTCTCCACATCCGCAATAGCCGCAATAGTGGTTCCCTCATTAAAATTATTGCTCTCAATCACCTGATTACCCACTTCCACCGGCACTTCAAGAACCATTCCGGTTACCGTAGACCTGATTAATGTGTTAGCAGAATTACCGTATCCCTTGGTAGTTCCTGTTTTAACAATATCATATCTCTTATTTGCGGCACTATATGCTTGTTTTGCCTGGTCATAACTTACCTGTGCTCTTTCCAGATCCACTTTTGAAATTACCCCTTTATTAAAAAGACTACTTTGTCTGTCAAAATTTCTCCTTTGGTCATCCAACGCAATTTTAGCCTCATCAATACTATTTCTTGCATCGTTAAGTGCATTAAGGTTTGGAACCACTTTTATTTTAGCCAGTAAGTCTCCCGATTTTACAAAATCTCCACCCTCTACAAATATCTCTTCAATAACTCCCGAAATATTAGGTTTTATCAGAACTTCTTCCAAAGGTAAAATGCTGCCTGTAGCAACCGTTTTTTTGATGATGGTCTGGGTAGAGGCTTTTTCAGTTTTATAGACAATAGGATCTTCTTCATTCTTTTGATAGAGGTAATACATAGATCCTCCGAAGGCCATAAAAATGACGATTAGGATGATAATGGTTACTGACTTTTTCATTTTTTTTTATAGTTTAAATGATTGATGTTTTCATATTTATTCTGTTCTTAACGCATCTATGGGCCTCACTCTTATCGCGCTTTGAGCGGGAATAAAACCTGCCAGTAATCCCGATAATACCAGGATAAATAAGGCTATGGTAACCACCCCTAAACTTACACTAGGGTTAAGAAACATATCCACAGGACCATTAGCGTCCAATAAAGCGTTAACTCCATAAATAAACAGGGCTCCCATAATAATACCCGCCATACCGGAGATAATGGTAAGAAAAATTGATTCCATAAGAATCTGCTTTTTAATAGACCAGGGATCCTCACCTAATGCCCTGCGTATTCCAATTTCTTTGGTCCTTTCCTTTACCACAATTAACATAATATTGCTCACCCCGATTATTCCGGATAATAAGACCAAAATTCCAACGAAATAAGCAATAAAACTCATTGCCCCAAACAAGCTCTCAACTCTGTTATACTGCTCAAACAGATCAAAATAACCCACTGCCCTTGTGTCCTCAGGATGTATTTTGTGTTGGGCTTTCATTAAATTAATAATATCCTCTTTGATACTGGATATGGAAGTTCCGTCATGAGCTGTAATAGCCATCCAACTTACATCATTTCCCATATTAAATGCCTGCGAGAAGGAAGTAAAGGGCACAAATATTTCTTTTTGAGCCTCTTCCCCATCCCCATCATTACTCTTCTTTTTATAGGTGCCCACTACCATAAAATTTACTCCTTTTATCTTGATATAGCTTCCCAGCACTTCTTCCTCTTTGTCGTATAATTCATTTTTTACACCGGCCCCGATTATTGCTACTTTTCGTTTTTCCCGAATATCATTCTGATTTATAAAACGCCCTTCGGTAACGGTCATGGGGTCCTGGTTAATAATTTCCGGAAAATCGCCATAAACATTATACGCCCCTGTATTTAAACCTCTAACCACATTGTTATCATTACCAAATCCACCCAGTTGATTTCTGGGTGAAACAAATCGCAGATTGGGTATATTTTCACGGATAGAACTTACATCTTCCACTTTAAACCGAAAGTTTCTACCTATTGGTAAACCCATATGGGCTTTTGTGGTACTTCGGGTCCACATGAACATTGTGTTTGTGGCAATATCTCCAAAATCGGCTTTAATTCCGTTTTCCAGGCCTTTTCCTGCTGAAAGTAAAATAATGAGTATAAGTATGCCCCAGAAAACACCAAAAGCAGTAAGTACTGTTCTGAACCAATTAGTGGTCAGTACTTCCAATATTTCTTTCCATCGATCTCTATTAAACATAGTCAGGATAAATTATTCATCTCTTAACGCATCGATTGTGTGAATACTCGCCGCTCTCCAGGCCGGAAAAAACCCTGCGACAGCCCCGGCAATAATCAGCACCAAAACGGTGGAAATAGCGACATTAAAATTAACAGAAGGGTTAAGTATGTAGTCCACTTCTATATGTGGACCTACTATTTCCAAAAGCCCCATGCTAAAAATTAGACCTGCAAAACCTGAAATAGCTGTCACAAAAATAGATTCATGTAAAATCATTCCAACTATTGACCAGGGCTTTGCCCCCAGGGCTTTTCGGATTCCTATTTCCCTTGTCCTCTCTTTTACAACAATCAACATAATGTTACTTACCCCAACCACCCCGGCTATTATGGTGCAGATCCCTACAAACCAGAAAAAAAATTTAATATTTCCAGTTAGACTGTAATAGCGCTTTGCTTCCTCCAATGCGCTCCAAACCTGTATTGCTCCTGTATCTTCTGGTGCTACTTTATGAACCTGCTGAAGATGGGCCTGCAAATTTTCTTTAAAGGATATAGCCTGAACAACAGCTTCGTCAAAATTGTCCATTACCGGAAGGGTGTAGCTCATATTGTTAATTCGGTCTCCACCATTAAATACCTGCTGAGCCGTGGTTATGGGAATATAAATACGTTCTTCTTCCCTATCTTCTCTCTCCGAGTATATCCCGACAATTTTAAACAATACGCCCGATATATTAATGAACTCTCCCAGCGGAGTTTTTATGTCCTTAAAGACATCCTTTTTAATTTTGTTTCCTATTATGGCAACCTTAGCTGTATTGACTTCATCCAGATAATTTAAAAATCTCCCTTCAGACATCTTTGCGTTTTCAATAAATTGAAAATCATAGGAAACTCCCTGAATACCATAGACTAAAGCCTCTTTTCCATAGTTCACCTTAACATCCCGGACAAATATCCTCGGGGATTTATATTCAACTTCATCTCCAAACAAGGCAAGCGAAGACGTATAATTCTCGTTTCTTAATTGTATCGTCCTGCCAGGGTTAAGCCCTTTAAATTCTTTGGATGTAACTCCGGGCCATACCCATACACTGGTAGCAGAATCTTCCTCAAACTCATGGGCAATTCCATTTTGCATTCCCTGACCAAAACCCAATAAAATTACCAGTATAAAAATTCCTGAAGCTACAGATAAGCCAGTAAGGAAAGTCCGTAATTTGTTTTTACGGATTGTGTCAAAAATTTCCTGCCATCTCTCGAGATCGAACATGGATTAGGTTGATTAGTGATTGATGATATAGCCTCCTTAAATAAGACTTCCCCGCTTTGTAATTGTTACAGTTAAAAGTGCTAAATAATGTTAAAGTTGAGCCTATATTATTATGATCTCATTTTCCTGTAAACAAAGTAAAAAAGAACACCTAACAAGAGATACGGAATTGCCATTAAATACACAATCCCATTGTTAATCCCCTCCGCCATGGAATTATCGTCCTGACTTTCGAGAACAGCCCTGCACATGGCGCATTGTGCGGTTAACAGCCCTGGCACTATTAGAAATAAAATTACGAGTAACGGACCTTTATTTTTCACTTTATCGTATTTCTATATGGTGGTATTTTAAGAATACTATTTTTAATACTCATAATATGGTGAAATCATTAAATAAACAATGACCCCGGTAACTGCCACATACAGCCAGATAGGAAATGTAATTCTGGCAAGCTGGCGGTGCCGTTCAAAATTTTGTAAATATGCACGGGCATAGGTCTTAAGTACCAGTGGTATTATAACAATGGACAGGATGATATGGGAAATAAGTATAAAATAATAAACGTATTTAAACACTCCTTCTCCTCCGTAAGAAGTAGAATCCGCCGTCATATGATAAGCAATGTACATGAGCAAGAAAAGTAAAGACAATACAATGCAAGCGCTCATAATATTCTGATGTAAAACCCTTTTGCCATTCTTAATAGCCCAAACGGCATAAATTAATAAGATTGCCGTAAGTCCATTAATCGATGCGTAAACAGGAGGCAGAAAACCTAAAGGTTCAGAATTTGGGATTTTAACACCAAATAAAACTGCAACCACCAAAGGAACCAAAATTGATATTATGGTGATGATCCTATTAAACTTCTGCTCCCTTATCTTATCGTCCACCTTATTCATTTAGAAGTTTTTTTATATCCTCCTTTAAAATACTGATCTGTTGCTTTTCTCCCTCTTCATTTTCACCCTGAGATTCGGTTATTGTTCCCCTGTAATAGATAAGTGGGTTACCAAAATCATCAGTTCTTGAACGGAGGTATCCATTTTTATCTACAAGTGCAAACAACCCGGAATGTTCAAACCCTCCCGGGACACCAATGTCTTCTGCGGCAAAAATATTAAAGCCAATATTTGCAAGGTCATATATTTCCTGACGATCCCCGGTCATCAAATGCCAGTCCATATCCTCTATACCATATTTTTCGGCATATGCTTTTAATACACTGGGGGTATCGTAGTCTGGGTTAATGGTAAATGAGGCAACCCCAAAATCATCAAAATCCCTGAATTCTTTCTGAATTTCCACTAAATTGGAATTCATTACCGGACAAATGGAAGGGCATGTGGTGAAGAAAAACTCCACAACATATACTTTTCCATTGTAGTCATTTTGTGTAATCAACAGGCTATCCTGATTTAAAAATGCAAAAGCAGGCACTTTCCTTTTCTCATTGTTCAAATAGATAAAACCAAGTGCATCATTGTTGGCATCAAGGTTCATTCGATCATGCTGAATGACAGTTCCCGTCTTTATGCGTTCAATAATCCTGGGAATAAATATGATACCAAAAACCAGGACAATTAATGAGACCCAGACATATGTATATTTATTTTTCATTAATTGGTTCTATCTGCGTTGTTTTTCTTAAGTGCCAGGCGGTACTCTGCTAAAATTATTTTGACGTCGTCCTCCATTTTATTATTGAGTTCAGCAACAGAGGTGGCATTAAAGCCATACTTGGCAGCTTCCTCTTCATCATCCGTTCTGCCTCTGAGGTTTTTTTTCTTGTCAATTATAAAAACATAATGTGTCCCCAAATTTTCATCAAGAACAAGGTTTGTCTTTAGTGAATTGAAAACCTCCCGGATCTGTTTATCAGATGTGAATACAAATTTCCAGTTCCTGATATCAGCCAAACCACCCAATTCCCTTTTTAATTCCTCAACTTTATCCTCAGTTCCAAAAGGCATCATCATAACCATTTGAAAATCATAAAACTCATAGAACGGTTTGTAAATTTTTTGATTCAGATTAAATGCATTGCCTTTTTTAATTTCTACGTTTTTTCCCAAAAACCCTAAAATTGTGATTTTACCCTCAAAGGTTATTCCATCTTTATTTCCCGGAACATCCAATACCTCCTCTGTGAGCACAGGGAGTTTCCCAAAATTGTTTACCCCTGAGGCAAAAAACAAATAGGCAACCAGAGGCAGAATAAAAAGTACTACTAAGACAAATGTCTTTTTCATTGGTCAATTTAAAGACAATACAAAAATAAAAAAGACGGCTGTTATACCGTCTTTAAGTGCTGTTAATTCCTTGTTAGAAATTCCAGGTTACGAAGCCATCTTTAAAGATGTTGTAAATATAATCTGCTTCAAACAAAAGAATAAAAATGAGGTAGGCTACCAAAAATATTGGTGTCCATACGATAGCCCTTCTCAATGAACTTTTTTCATCACGTAAATGCATAAAATCCCATGCAATATAATACGCCTTAACCAGGGTAAGGATTATGAAAATCCAATTCAGAAGTTTCATCCCTAAAAAAGTATTGGTAGCCAGAATATGTGGTTTTGATATTCCCAATGCTACTTCTATTGCGGTGACTATGGTCAGAAAAACCAGTACACCCCATATTTTTTCAGTGTTCGACTTAAATTTTAGGAGTCCTCTAAAAATCTCCAGCTTATGTGCATGTGCCATTCTAAATCGTGTTATATTTTATTATGATCCTCTCTTTATATTTTTTTGGTTTATTTTCTAAACCAGATAGAAAAACGTGAAAACAAATACCCAGACTAAATCCACAAAATGCCAATAAAGCCCTACTTTTTCTACCATTTCATAGTGACCTCTTCTTTCATAAGTCCCCAGAATAACATTAAAGAAAATAATGATATTGATAATTACACCGGAAAATACGTGGAAACCGTGAAAGCCGGTAATAAAGAAAAAGAAATCCGCAAAAAGTCGGCTTCCATATTCGTTTCTCTCGAGATTGGCGCCTTCAACCACTAATTGTGCGTCTTTGATTTTAGCTAAGGATTCTTCCCTGGTCAAGAGCACTTTTTCTCCTTCCGAATTAATAGTTTCTGTCCTGATCAGGATATTAGGATTCGATTTTAACCCTTCCGTTACTTCATTTACGGTATATGAGGGGAGGGCTTCACCCTTGTAAAACCATACCCCGTTCTTTTTTTCATGATCAATTCGTTCAGAAGGCAGTGTTTTGGCAAAATCTGCTAAGGAGGCCCTTTCTCCGGAGTCTGCCTTTACAAATTGTAATATTCTTCCCCCTCTTGTTTCAATCGCTCCATGATCACCCTTTATGAATGTAGCCCATTCCCAAGCCTGAGAACCCACAAAGATGGCCCCTCCAATAATGGTAAGGAACATATAGATAATGGTTTTATTCTTCATCATCCTGTGACCTGCATCAACGGCAAGTACCATAGTTACAGATGACATAATCAAAATAAATGTCATAAATGCAACATAGTACATAGGAAAATTTCCATGAAAAAATGGCACGTGAGTAAATACCTCATCGGCTATTGGCCATGTTTCGATAAACTTAAATCTAGAAAAACCATAAGAGGCCAAAAATCCTGAAAACGTTAAAGCATCTGAAACTAAAAAGAACCACATCATTAGTTTTCCATAACTTGCTCCCAAAGGTCGGTTTCCACCCCCCCAAACGCTTTCTTCTGT
>JAHEBI010000312.1 GCA_024642325.1 Eudoraea sp.
TGGTACAGGAATACAAACAAACACTTACTATTCAATAAAATTTATATTTAGAAATTGAAGAAGCTACTAGTTCTTTTTTTAATCTTTAGTGGACTATATAGCTGTGAGGATGTCATTGAAGTTGATCTTCCCCAGGACGTGCCAAAAATTAATATCGACGCACTTTTCAGGGTAGACATCAATGAAGAATTTGTTCCGGTAGTTGTAAAAATTACCATGACCAATAGTTTTATGAATGAAGTCCCGGTAACCAATGTGGACAATATCATCATAATCATTGAAGAACTCGACGAGTTTGATCGCATTATAGATACCCAGTTTTCAGTTTTAGCCCAGGTAGATGAAGGTTCAGGAATCTATGTCCCGGACCCCAATACTTCAAGGGAGGAGCGGATTCGCACAAGTATCTTGGATAAAAAGCTTCGCTTTTGGTTGTCTATTCGCCATGAGGATAAATTTTATCTTGCCCAAACCAGATATGTCCCTGCAGTACCTATAGAAAATATTGTCCAGGGGGATGGCAAATTATTTAATGACGATGAAACTGAAGTTATTGTGACATTTACGGACAACCCTGAAAGAGATGACTTTTATGTCTTTGACTTCGATTTTACAGAATACCTGGTGACCGAGGATAAGTTTTATCAAGGGCAGGAGTTTACATTTTCCTATTACTACGACCGTACTTTTGAACCCGGAACAGAGATAGAAATTAGCATTATGGGGTCTGACGATATATTTTATAGTTATATGGACCAGCTCATTGAACAAAGAGATATAGAGGGTCCTTTTCAGACTCCGGTATCAACAGTGAGGGGGAATATTTTTGATGCAACAGGTATTGACAACAGAGATCTCTTCGACAATGTTGAACGGCCAGGGGAATTTCCTCTGGGATATTTCGCCATAGTACAGGAGTATAAGTATCCTTTGATTATTGAATAAGGCAAATCCATTTGAAGCCCATCATTTTATAAGCTTTCTCCTCTTTATAAAAAGCCTTATCTTTTTTTGCAATTCTTCAGGAAGTTTGCAACGGCTTCTTCTATTAGAACTGAGGCATTTTCCATGCTGTAGGAAAGAGGCCTGGATGTATCCCTGATTTCTATTACATCAACATTACCCATCTCAATTAAATGTTCTCTAGAAACCTCAGATACTCCGCAAACTACAAGGACTGGTATATGATAACTTTTACCCAATTGAGATACCCCTTTTATTAATTTACCTCTTAAAGTCTGCTCATCAATTTTGCCTTCCCCTGTTATAATATAATCTATAGAGGTGGATTGCAGAAGTGGATGAATGCCAGTCAACCGGAATATAAAATCTGTACCACTCATGAACTCCGCATTTAAGAATGTTTTTAAACCGTATGCAGCGCCGCCGGCGGCACCGGAGCCTGGAATTTGCGCATTATCCATAGCCATTTCCTTTTTAACTATTGAATGCACGTGCCTTAGTCCCTTATCCAGGAATTCTATATCTTCCTTATTTGCACCTTTCTGCGCCCCGTAAACGTAAGCCGCCCCGACAGTTCCAAATAATGGATTGTCAACATCATTTACGGCATAAACTTCAACATTTTCATAATCTTTCAGGAATTCGGAGGCACTTATAGATTCTATTTTAGACAAATTAGCACCTGTTGGTTTTAATAAGTTTCCAAATTCATCCCGGAATGTATATCCCAGTGCAGTGGCTATCCCAAGCCCTGCTTCACTGGTAGCACTGCCTCCCAGGCCCACATATATTTTTTTTGCGCCCTTTAAAATGGCGTCTTTGATTTGAATCCCTGTCCCCATAGTGGAAGTGAGTAATGGGTTTCGTTCCTCCTGGCTCAATAATTCCAGCCCGGAGGCTTTTGCCAGCTCAATATACGCTTCGCCTGTTTCAGGGTTTAGCAGATATTCGGTATCCATATTCCTGCCTAAAGGGTCTGAGGAATGAACTTTAATAGTATCTAAGGTTATATAATGTCTTGCGGAATCAAGAAAACCATCTCCCCCATCAGAGGCCGTAACACTGTATAAACCGGCTTGTGGGAAAACAGAAGAAACCCCCTTGCCCATAGCAGCGATAACCTCCTTTGCACTAAGAGATCCCTTAAATTTATCGGGAACTATTAGAAAATTCATATGTTTAAATTATTGAGGGTTTAGATAATTCTCCAGGAGTAACTCTCACTGGTTTTTGAATTCTTACTGAAATTTATACACCTATTAATTAAACCCTATTTGTATAAATATAGCGCAATATTCTTATTTTTATCCGTAATATATGGCTAGAAGTACTATGCGAACGAACAAAGAATTAATTATTAAGGGAGTAAAATACCTCGCTTATACACTTGCACTTATGTTTACGGCGCCCGTTGTATTATATCAGGCATTCAAAAATTCCGAACATTCATTTTACATTCCGGTACTAATTGTTGGTTTTATACTTGCAATTGGGGCCATAGCTATGGGTTTTTATAGTATTAAAGTACTACTGGACGGCATTTTTACCGGTAATAAATAATTTATCCATAAAATATTTCCTGTTTTTAATCCAATGAAAATCATTTAGGGATATGTTGCCTTCATATTCTGAAGATGCTATCTTTGCAAACTTATATACTCAAAACAGCTTATGATTAAAATAACACTTCCAGACGGATCAGTTAAAGAGTATGATAAAGGCATAACTCCATTAGATGTTGCTAAAAGCATAAGTGAAGGTTTAGCCAGAAATGTCATTTCCGCAAAATTCAACGATACGGTGGTGGAAACGGCCACATCATTGAATGAAGACGGTAAACTTGTGCTGTATACCTGGAGTAACACAGAAGGGAAAAAAGCATTTTGGCACTCTTCTTCACATATCATAGCCCAGGCACTGGAGGAATTATACCCTGGAATAAAACTTACCATTGGCCCGGCTATTGAAAATGGCTTTTATTACGATGTAGATTTTGGTGATCAATCAATTTCTGAGAAAGATTTTCCGGCTATTGAACAGAGAGCGTTGGAAATTGCCAGGGGAAAACACGATTTTAAAATGCGTTCAGTGTCCAAAAAGGATGCGCTACAGTTATATAAAGACCAGGGAAACGAATACAAAGTAGAGCTCATTGAAAATCTTGAAGATGGCAGTATCACCTTTTGTGACCATGATACCTTTACAGATTTATGCCGGGGCGGTCATATCCCGAATACCGGTATTGTAAAAGCTCTTAAAATAATGAGTGTTGCAGGAGCCTACTGGCGTGGTGACGAGAATAAAACTCAGCTCACCCGTGTTTACGGCATTTCCTTTCCGAAACAAAAAGAGCTTACAGAATATCTTGAATTACTGGAAGAAGCCAAGAAACGAGACCATCGGAAGTTAGGCAAAGAATTGGAATTATTTACTTTTTCCAAAAAAGTGGGGCAGGGATTACCTCTTTGGCTCCCAAAGGGGGCTGCATTGAGGGAACGTCTCGAAAATTTCTTAAAGAAAGCCCAGAAAAAAGCTGGTTATGAAATGGTTATTACGCCGCATATTGGTCAAAAAGAGCTCTACGTTACTTCCGGGCACTATGACAAATATGGAGCAGACAGTTTTCAACCCATTCATACCCCTAAGGATGATGAGGAGTTTTTATTGAAACCCATGAATTGTCCCCACCACTGTGAAATATTTAATTCCAAACCATGGAGCTATAGAGAACTTCCAAAGCGATTTGCCGAATTCGGGACAGTTTATCGCTATGAACAAAGTGGAGAACTCCATGGACTTACCCGGGTAAGGGGGTTTACACAGGATGATGCTCATATATTTTGCACACCGGATCAGTTACACCAGGAATTTATAGATGTGATTGACCTTT
>JAHEBI010000313.1 GCA_024642325.1 Eudoraea sp.
ACCCATATCATTATTTGGAATATCAACCATCCAGGAACCATCCAGCTGAAGGACATCAAAATAGCCTTTATAAACCGGGTCGTGGGCATGCTCTTCTAACCAATGAAACGTTTTTTTTGCCAAATTTAGGGCGGCAGAATCTTTAGATATTCCATAGTAAACGGCTAATCCGTATATGGCAAAAGCATTGCCATAGGAACTTTTAGTGTTTCCCTCGGGTTTTAGGGAATCTCCATCCTGCACAAGCAAAGTGTGGAACCCTCCGTGTTCTTGGTCCCACATATGATCCTTTAGAAAATTATAACCGTGGGCAGCAATTTTATTATAGTTATCATCGCCATAGAAGGTGGAGAGTGCGGAAGCGGTCCAAATATGCCGTGCCTGACTTACCAGCATCTTTTTTTGTTCGCCTTCCTTCTCCCATTTAAAGTTAAAATCTGAATAGAAACCGCCATTGCTGCTGTCAATTGCAATGGGATACCACACCCTGACCAAATTATCCAGGGAAGATTTTATTTCCGTTAAGATCTTATCACTATGGGCAGTTTTTATATCACGACTCTCCTGGCACGATAAAGTAATTAAAACAAGAAGACCAAAGAAACTACTATACAGGGCCTTATAAACTAATACTTGTTTCATATTTGATAATTCAGCCGGAAGGGCTATTAAAGCTAATCATATTTTTCCATTTCCTCAACAGGATCTTATTTAGATGTAAATGAATTGGATAAAAGGATTTTGAGCAGCTTGATTTTTCTTATTAACTTACCTCAAAATCAAACCCTGTTAAAAAAAGAATTGTATTCCATAGTAGATATAGAAACTACCGGAAACGGTATTAAAGGCAATAAAATCACCGAAATATCCATTTTTAAGTTTGATGGGGAAAAGGTGGTGGATGAATTTACATCACTGGTAAATCCGGAATGTGAAATCCCCTATTTTATTACCGGATTAACGGGTATTGACAATCATATGGTGCGCGATGCACCTACACTTTCAGAGATTGTCCCGCAAATTTTAGAAATAACGCAGGACACCATATTTGTTGCACACAGCGTTAATTTCGATTATAACGTAATTAAAGAAGAATTCAGGACCATTGGCATTTCTTTCATCCGAAAAAAACTCTGTACCGTCCGTTTGTCCAGAAGGTTAATTCCCGGATTTTCTTCCTACAGCCTCGGCAAACTGTGTACTTCTTTGAATATACCTATTACGGACAGACACAGGGCAAGGGGCGATGCGCATGCTACAGTCCTTTTGTTCAGGAAACTATTGGAAACAGAAAATTCCCAGAGTGTCTTTAACTCCTTCTTAAATGCACGTTCTCAGGAAGCCACATTACCTCCTTTACTGCAGCGGGAAATTTATGAAAAACTACCTTCTAAACCAGGGATTTATTACTTTAAAAACGGGAAAGGGGAGATCATTTATGTAGGAAAAGCTAAAAATATTAAGAAAAGGGTTCTAAGCCACTTTTACGATAAATCTACAAAGGAAGTACAAATGTGCAGGGAGACTTCTCATATAGATTTTGAACTATCAGGTAATGAACTCCTTGCGCTTTTAATGGAGTCTACCGCAATAAAACATCATTACCCCTTATTCAACAGAGCGCAGAAAAGAAATGTAGTTCCTTATGGAGTTTTTGCCTATGAAGACAGGCAGGGGATTACACACCTGGCATTTAATAAATTAAGGCTGGTACCGCGATCTTTAATTACTTTTTACAATACCACAGATTGCCGCCTTTTTATAGAACAAATGTGTATCGCCTATAATTTATGCCCTAAATATTGCCATTTACAGGAAAATGTAGATTCCTGTTCACATTTCCGGGTAGCCCACTGCGGCGGAATTTGCCGGGGTAAAGAAACTGCGGAAACTTATAATAAAAGAGTACAGGCTGCTATAGAAAATATGGTGTCGCAAAAGCAAACCTATATTATAAAAGATAAGGGAAGAACTATTGATGAAGATGGAATTGTAATTGTACGGGAAGGGGTTTATTCCGGTTTTGGGTTTGTACCTAAAAGTGCTTCTATAAATTCTGTTGAAGATATATTAGCCTATATCACACCCCAAAAAGATAATCTGGAAACAACCCGACTTATACAAGCGCACAGGTTAAAATTCCCGGATTCAATCCTTGATTTATCCTCAGGTATTTTTAAATCCGTTTAAATGATGTGGAGTGGCTTAAGCAAAAGCGAGCTTAAAATACGAACCTATTTATTCATTTCATTGTACATCCGTACTACAAAAACCAACCAAACTAAAAAGATAAAGCCAACAATAATGGAATAAAGTAATATAAAATCCATTATTTTCTATGCTTTAAATAGTTCATAAATCCTAAAATTGTCGGGGCCCAGAAAGCAACAAAGATGGCATCCAGTTTATTACCGGATAGAAACATATATTCGGAGACAACGATAATGGACAGAACCACGAGAAGTAAGATCACATTCATTACCCCGATTCTTTCGATAAAGTTTTTTAACATTTTTTGTAGCTAATAGAAATGGAAAGATAGTGAATATTTCAAATGTAGTTTCGTGTCACTTTAAATCGATGAAATTTTAATCAATTTGTGAAATATAGTTGTGAAATTTTTCTGTCAATCGGGTAAATATTATGAGACCAGCCTAACATGAATTTTTGAATAAGAAACAGCAGAAATTATTAAATTTTACAGGCCTGTAAAAGAAATTTTATTCGCTTTTTTTACCGCTGTTCATAAGACTAACCAAAATGGCAATGAGTGCAATCACGACTAGTATAAAAACAGCGATCATGATTATTCCGTTACTCCAATCCACCAGGGAAATACCAATTAATTTCATATCAAAGAAGGATTTAGTTTGATGCTAAAAACAAGTTATTTGCATTAATTTAAACATGACAAATCTCCAACTACCAGCGGGATAGATTACCATGCAGGCATTATAATTACGGCTTATCCACTTTTTTTGACTTACATGTATTAAAGCCAAAAAGACCATATAACGGGCAGAATCCTGTTAAACTGGTCAAAACAAATATGGCTGCAAAGGCCAAAAGAATATAAGACAGTGCCCCCTGCACAACTTCGTAGTAAACCAATAGGGCTATAATGACTGCAACTGCAAAGCGCACAATCTTATCAATTTTTCCCATGTTTCTTTTCATGATTTCTCTTTTTATAGATCCAAAAAATCAAACAAAAGGAAAAGTCCTGAAAAAATACCCGCGGACGGAAAACAGATCAAAAAAAAGTTTCTCCCTTTTGTGAATTCTGTCTTTTAAAAGTAAGATGGCCGTCTAACACAAACCATGATATTAATCATATTAAAGTGTAGTTGGACAGATATAATTGGTAACCTCCATTCCGGCCCTTTTCAGCTCATCAATACCACCTGTTATGTCTATAAGGTTGTGTATGCCCCTGCCTTTAAGTATAGAGGCGGCAATAACAGACCTGTAACCTCCGGCGCAATGGAGGTAAAAGTTTTCTTTTTTAGGAAATTCAGCCAAATGATCGTTTAACACATCCAGGGGAGTGTTAACAGAGTTTACCAAGTGTTCTGCTTTATATTCGCTTTCCTTGCGAACATCAAAAACGGGTTTATGGTTATCTTTCAAAACACCTTTGGCTTCTACAGCAGTTAAAGCAATTATGGTATCCACATCTTTCCCGGCTTTTACCCAGGCTTCAAAACCACCCTTTAAGATACCTAAGGTATTATCAAATCCTACCCTGGACAAGCGCGTAACGGCCTCCTTCTCTTTACCTTCGGGTGTTACCAATAATATGGGTTGCTTAACATCAGCGATCAAAGCTC
>JAHEBI010000314.1 GCA_024642325.1 Eudoraea sp.
TAAAATTATGACAGCAAATACTCTTAATTTATGACATATATCATATTTTTTATTTACTATATTACTGTAAATCAATATTTTAAAAAAAAACCTGATTTTTATTCATAAATTTTTGTTACAAATGTTACCAACCAAGCGCATTAGTAAGCAGAAATAAGAATAAGAAAGCAGAAGGCATTTAAAATAAACTTTCCTATTTTTGCGATCTTAAATTGGGAATATGTTCCCGCCGGCTGCGGGACAGGCTGAGAGCATATTCTGTTTGCAGCGGGATGGTCGCAAAAGTTGAAGAACAGAATATAAAAATTGGCCAGAAAGTATTAGAAGATAAATAGAATCGGGATGTGGCGCAGTCTGGTAGCGTACACGGCTGGGGGCCGTGTGGTCGCAGGTTCAAATCCTGTCATCCCGACTTAACCAAAAGTGATTTGTATAGCAAATCACTTTTTTTATTTCCGTATGCGTCTAAAATGAAATTTTAGTAAGCGGAAGGAAATAAAAAAAGGGGAAACGCGCAGCGTTCACTTTTGATTTGCACTGAGGGTTCATCAGGATTATGTAAATCCTGATTCCCGGTACACTATAGTAACTATTAAGAGAAAAAATGACAGGGGCAAGCCTTCACTTTTCCATTTTTCCTGTAGTATTGGATCTAAGGTGTAAATCCATTTGCGGGAAAGGTATGGTAATCTTGTTTTCAGCAAATTTTTTATTAATAATTCTCCTGATATCACTTTTTGCCTTGCCTATTCTAAAAATATTTTTGCTAAAAAACAAAAGTTGAAAATCTAAGGATGAATTTCCAAAATTCATCAAACGGGCTTCAACCAATTCCCTGTTTGTTACTTCGGGATGCTCAAAGGCGCTTTCTTCCAATATTTTGATAACCTTGTCAACATCACTTCCATAAGCGACCCCAACATCAATCTTAAATCGTGTTTTTTTAGATTGGTGACTCCAATTGATTACCTTACTCGTGGTAATTAATGAATTTGGAATGATTATGGAAATGTCATCCCTGTTTAAGGCTTTAGAGGTTCGTAAACCAATACTCTCTATTTTTACCACATCGCCATCTATTTCCAAAACATCATTTATTTTTATGGATCTTTCTGAAAGCAGGATTATACCTGATATCACATCATTAAACGTTTGCTGTAATCCTAAGCCAACACCCACTAATAAAGCTGCAGAACCGGCTAATAACAGGGTAACCTTGACGCCGATAGTTTCGAGCAACAATCCAATGGCCATTACCCAAATTACATATTTTATGATCTGGTATAAAGCATAGGTCGTACCCGGATCGGTTTTTCGAAATTTATACTTGCGAAACAATGCTTTTTTTATAAGCCATAGTGCTAGTTTGGTAAGCGCAAGGATGATCAGAATAGTTACCAGGTCAGAAACCCTTATCGTATAATTGCTTAAACTTAAGATTTCAAATTCCAGAATTTTTTTTAAGGTTTCCATATACTTTTTAATTTTTACAAATAGGGTTTTATTCAGAATTCGCGGTGCCTCTAAACTATAATTTTATTAGACTTGTAATTAAGCAAGCAGAAAATCTATGCGTCTAAACAGGGCAATACGAACAAGTTTAGATTTGGGTTATCTCTCTAATAATGAAAATACTGATGCTTTACTTCCCGGGAATGTACCATACATTTTTTTCCAGATCTACGCCTCCACCTATTTCTTCCTGTACTACCCGGTCAATAATATAGATTCCTTTTTTAGCCATTTCATCAAAGGAGTCCAGACCATTATCGGGAAAGTTTACACGTGTTCTATGGATATTGAATTTATCTGAAAACTTACGTCCAAAGGCCGATTCAACACCTTCTTTACCTAGCATAAAGCCCAAAAGTCCACCCCAGGTAGCTGTGGGGTTATCTGAATCCCATCCGGCCAATGCCCCAATCTTAATAGTTTCCTTTATATCGCCCTCTCCGTATAAAAGACTCACTATACTAGCCCCGAAATTAATTCCGGCAGCGAAACAGCCATTGCAAAAAATATTTTTGGAGGTTATGGTATACCCATCTTCCTGGTTCACCTGATAGCGTTCATAAAGTTCATCCCGGGTTTGCTCCCATGGGATGTTTTCATCGTATCTGCTTTTTACAAAATCGTACATTTTTGCGGTATATGAATCATTGGGAAGGTGTTCTCTGGCTTGCATTGCCATCCATGCCATCTGTTCTTTTTTAGACAGGTTTTCATCTACATCTGAGGCTAATGAATACATGATCACATAGAATTCAGATATCCATTGGGCATTTTCCCTGGCGGTTGTCTGAATGGGCAAATTTGCCATCTTTAAAGCAATATCGGGCCGGGTAGGAGCGTAAAGGCCAAAAATCTCAGTAGTCAACTGGGCATCAATCATCTCATAATAATTATCATAGATACTGTCTTTAGTAAGTTGTGGATCACTTGTTTCAGGGGGTACCGCCCCATTCAGCATCATATCAAAGGCTTTTTGATTGGACACCCACAGATAATTCTCTTCTTCGTGTTTTATATGTTTAAGCCAACCTTCCTTAATTTGTTTTCCGCTCAACATGCTGGTTTTATTGGTATACAATAAATGCTGATACATATATTCAATATCCGTATCATCATCTGCACCCCAAATCTCATCTTCACCCCTGAATACAAAGTCTATATTATCAGATAATTCGCTGGGCAGGCCTTCGCCCCAAATACTTGGCTGGTCTGGTTTTCCCCAATCTTCCCTGGTGTAGAATGGTCCTGTTTTTATCTCCCCAATATTCCCAATCTTGTCCATTTCGGTAACCAAACCGGTCCAGTTGGCAATGCACTGACCCAACCAAAATCCATAGAGTTTGTCTGCATAGTCTGAACGCGAAATAACTCTATCCGTTGCTTTTTGAGCATAGGCGTTATATTCCAGTCCGGGATCAGCCAGTACTTTTACTAACTGATTTACCTCTTCCTTTTTGGCATCCTTACAGGACATCACCAATAATACAAATATGAACGTAGTTCCCGCCAAGCATAGGCATTTAAGTGCATTATTCATTTTAGCTGTTTTTTATAAGTTAATAGTTCTAAGTACGTACATTTTAATTAAAATCTTCAACTTTTAATTGTTTTTGAAGCCAGTATTCATCATCCCGGAATTCATAGGCCGTCGGTTTAAAATCGCCAACAATTCCTACATCGGCTTTTTCCGGTACAACCATATCCAAGCTCCAGAAAACGCTGTTTACCAGTAGTCTGCGCACGCCCTCGTTAAGCATATCACTAGCTGCTCCAATAGTAGTAGTGACCGCCCTGCCTTCCTTCCCCCCGGGGATCTGATAACTTTTTGTCCAGGCAATGGGCATCATAGGGTCATTAAGTAATTCTCCTTTATCGTTTGTGGTCGCCGAAATACTGTCTGTAGGCCTCATCCCATAAAAAAGATCTTCCTCGTCAAAAACTCCTTCGCGTTCTGTTACTTCCCCTAAAATTATGGGTTGTGAATCCCCCGGAAGTGGTAACCGAACCCCATAAACATCTGTTGGGCCCCATATATCGCCAGCTTCAATCCCGTTTGTGACAGGATGAAATTTACCGGCCTCAGATACAATTCCCCTGGTACTCTGATGCTTGTGGTGGCCGTGATGTGAAATCCATTTTTCTCCTAATACAAGCCGTCCAAAACCTCCTGCCCATTCTTCTTTGTCGCCCTCATAGCCATTACTGTAGTGTATGTAGTCAGATGGGGAATCTGTATCAAAATTAAAGGCATGGGTAGCGGTTCGGATGCCTATTACGGGCTTTCCATTTTTTAAATAATCATCTATAAATTTCAT
>JAHEBI010000315.1 GCA_024642325.1 Eudoraea sp.
TCTGCCATTTGCACTACTTCATAAACTATTCCCTGGCCTGCAATGGCAGCATCTCCATGAACTACTATAGGCAGTACTCTGGAAAAATTTTCAGGAAAATGCCTGTCTTGTTTTGCCCGGCTTATCCCTTCCACCACGGCACCTACGGTTTCCAAATGAGAGGGGTTAGGTGCAATATTCATGTTAATCTTGTTGCCATTATCGGCCAGACGCTCAGAAGTCCATCCCAAATGATATTTTACATCCCCGTCAAAGATTTCCTCCTCATAGTCCTTTCCATCAAACTCACTAAAAATATCTTTTGCAGATTTTCCAAAAATATTGGTCAACACATTTAGTCTTCCCCTGTGGGCCATGCCCATTACAAATTGCCTAACACCCATTTCAGCCGCTCTTTCAACAACAGCGTCTATTGCCGGAATAAGTGATTCATTTCCTTCAAGTGAAAACCTTTTTTGACCCACATATTTTGTGTGCAGGAATCCTTCAAAAGATACTGCCTGATTAAGTTTTCTCAGTATATGTTTCTTTCGGTCACTATCAAAATGTGGGTGATTGTCATTAACGTTCAGCCAGTCCTGTATCCATTGAACCCGTTCAGGACTTCTTATGTACATGTATTCAACACCAATAGCATCACAATAAATATTTTGTAAATGCCTGATGATATCACGTAATTCTATAGGACCCAATCCAATCACTTCCCCGGCATTAAATATGGTATCCATATCGCCTTGAGACAGACCAAAATTTTCAATATCCAGTGTAGGGGTATATTTTCGTCTTTCTCTGACAGGGTTTGTTTTGGTAAATAAGTGGCCCCGGCTACGATAGGCATCAATTAATTTCACCACCTGAAATTCTTTATAGAGCACCTCAGGCATTGGCATGTGCTGACCTTCAACGAGGACGGATAATCCATTATGCCCGTCAACTCCAACTTCATCCAGGGCACTTTCCATTCCGAAATCAAATCCCTGGAAAAAAGCACGCCAGCTTGGTTCTACACTATCAGGATTTGTGAGATACCTGTCATATAACTCTGCGAAAAAAGAAGTATGCGCCGTATTTAAAAAGGAATATTTATCCATGAACGCGAATCAGTATGTTATAAAAAATAAGGTCAAAAATACAATAATTAATAGTTTATGAGATTATATAGGAGCGTATTAATTAAAAATCATAGCTTATGTCTTTAAATATTACATCCAGATATAAATATTTTATTTTAATAGTGGTTTTCTCCTCTATTGGTTTAGCCTGTTCTGCTCAAGGGCCAAAACCTCAGAGTGATTTTTGGAGAAATGTAAGATATGGAGGTGCATTAGGCCTGGGTTTCGGAAATAATAGCTTTAATATTGCTGTTTCTCCCAGTGCCATCTATCAGGTAAGTGAGAACTTTGCAACCGGTTTAGGCCTGAACTTTGAATATTCAAAATTCGGAGATTCCGAATTCACCGCATACGGAGGAAGTATTTTAAACTTTTATAACCCTATCAGGGCAATTCAATTATCTGCCGTGCTTCAACAATTAAGAGTAAGTACCAATTATAGTTCGGCTTCCCCTTACTTGGATGAAAACTACTGGACCACAGCCCTTTTCCTGGGGGTTGGATACAGTACCAGAAATGTTACTTTTGGCATCCAATATGATGTGTTACATAATGACAGAAGCATATACGCTGATCCCTGGGCGCCTTTTATAAGGGTCTATTTTTAACTGAATATTCTTTGTTAGAACTATTTATATTTTTGTCTATACCATACTTTTTGCCATATCCTTTTCAAAATCAGGAAGGTATAGTGTTCACTGATATTTTGCTTGTCAGCATCTATGATATCCCTGGCCTTGTTTTCAGGAACATCCACTATATAGAGAAGATTCAAAAAATCTGCAAACTTTTCTTCAATTAGGAAATGAATGTTTTTTTCCAGTAAATATTTGAGTTCATTTGGATTACTTTCAGAAGGCAAATCAAAAGACAAATTTGCAAGATTAAAATCCTTTTTTAATTGTAGTACAAGTTCTTTATATAGTTCATGCGAATTGGCATACTTTATTAATTCTTCGCTTTTTTTAAACTCAGGTATCATAAAAAACTGAATCCTTCATATTAAATCTAATTATTGGACTGAACTACTACATCCATCATAACAAAGACCCCTTTCTCCGGGTTTTTTTATTTTAATATGTGACTTTTAAGTATTTAATTTCTAATTTTTTGTTCCCAATCCCAGGCAGATTTCATGGCCTGGTCCAAAGTGGATTCTGCCTTCCATCCTAAAACTTCATTGGCTTTTTTGGTATCCGCATATGCAGAGGTTATATCACCAGCCCTCCTGTCTACAATACTATAGTTCAATTTTTTTCCTGAAACCCTTTCAAAACTCCTGATAACTTCCAGAACTGAACTGCCCGCACCGGTACCCACATTAAACACTTCGTAATTCTCAGAATTCTTTTCCTTTAAAAGACGTTCTAAAGCAACTACATGGGCCTTTGCCAAATCAACCACATGAATATAATCCCTTATACAGGTACCATCTGGTGTCGGATAATCATCGCCAAAAACTGAGAGTTGTTCTCTTAAACCGGCGCCTGTTTGCGTAATAAAAGGAACCAGATTCTGCGGAACACCAATGGGTAATTCTCCTATTTCTGCGCTCGGATGTGCACCCATGGGGTTGAAATACCTCAGTGCTATAGCCTGCAGTTCGGGATTGACTTTACAAGTATCACTAATTATTTCCTCCCCGATCTGTTTTGTGTTCCCGTAAGGCGATTCAGCTTTTTTCACCGGAGCATCCTCTGTGATGGGCATTTGGTCCGCCTGCCCGTAAACAGTGCAGGAGGAACTAAAAATAAAACTCTGCCGCCTGATTGCAGTTATTTCCTGAAGCAGGTATATCAGCGTATTTAAATTGTTCTCATAATATAATAAAGGATTTTCCACACTTTCTCCAACTGCTTTAGAAGCCGCAAAATGTATCGTTCCTTTGATATCAGCATGCTTCCTGAAAAATTCCTGCACCTTTTCCTTCACGCGAAGATCGATTCTCTCAAAAGCGGGTTTTTTTGCGGTTATTGCAAAAATTCCGTCTAAAACCTTTTCAGACGAATTGGAGCAATCATCAATAATTACAACTTCATAGCCAGAATTTTGCAGTTCAACTACAGTATGCGACCCAATAAATCCCAGTCCGCCTGTTACCAATATTTTCATATAACTATCATTAATTTAAAAAGACGATTCAGGAATTATAAGTGTTAAGTTGATCAATTAATTTTTTAAAAACTGATTTACAGTATCAGAGATAAAAGAGATTTGGTCATTTTCCAATTCCGTATGCATAGGCAGTGATATAACTTCTTTAATGAGTTGATTGGTCACCGGAAAATCTGATTCTTTATATCTTTTATCCACATACGCTTTTTGTCTGTGTAATGGAATGGGGTAATATATTCCAAAAGGGATATTCCTCTCTGTCAAATGGTCTGCCAAATCATCCCTTTTACCATTCAATATTCGTATGGTAAATTGATGAAATACATGACAATCACAGTTTTCGCAAATTCCTGAACAATTGATCCCAACTTTAGGCAAGCTAATAAAATCATTCCCCTGGAAAGCCTTCATATATTTCCTTGCGGCCTCTCTTCTCCGATTGCAATAGGCATCAAGATGGGGTAACTTCGCACTCAAAACAGCCGCCTGAATGGTATCCAGTCTGGAATTCACCCCAATAACATCATGATGGTATCGGGTATACATTCCGTGATTTACAATTCCTCTTATAGTATGCGCCAGGTCGTCGTCATT
>JAHEBI010000316.1 GCA_024642325.1 Eudoraea sp.
CGACAATTTTCTGATCCTTATGTTTCTTGTCCAGACCATAGGCCAGAGAAGCTGCAGTAGGCTCATTAATAATACGTTCCACTTTAAGTCCTGCAATTTCTCCTGCTTCCTTTGTTGCCTGTCTTTGCGCGTCATTAAAATAAGCCGGAACTGTAATTACAGCAGAAGTAACGGTTTGTCCTAAATAATCTTCAGCCGTTTTCTTCATTTTTTGCAAAATCATTGCCGAAATCTCCTGGGGAGTGTACAAACGTCCATCAATATCAACCCTAGGGGTGTTATTGTCTCCTTTTACTACTTTATAAGGAACTCTGTCAACTTCTTTCTGACATTCTGAGAATTTATTTCCCATAAATCGTTTGATAGAATATATGGTATTATGCGGATTGGTAACTGCTTGTCTTTTAGCAGGATCTCCCACCTTAATCTCACCACCTTCCACAAACGCAACAACAGAAGGGGTAGTACGCTTACCTTCCGCATTGGGTATCACAACAGGCTCATTACCTTCCATTACTGAAACACATGAGTTTGTTGTTCCTAAATCTATTCCTATAATCTTACTCATCTATTTTATTTTATAAGTTAATAATTATCAATGTTTCATGTTTCATTGAAAATTTAAATGACAAACAACATGCCAACCGGGAAAAACTGACAGGATGTCATTACATCAATAAATAAAATATAGGGTTTTCAGATTGAAATTATATTTGGAGAACCTTTTAAGCAATAGATTTAAAAAGTTTCCGGATCTAATTACAGCCTTCCCGACGCCTGGTATCTATGATATAAATAATCCTCCAGACCCCTTCCTGTTTGTGTAGTTGAAATGAATTTACCCCACAATGGCTCAATGCATCATTGATCCAAAATTCATAAGGGGTCCAGGCATTAGCCATATCGCCATCCACCTTTATTTCATAGGATAGTAATTTTTCCTGAAATTTTGTGGTATCTGGAATGCTGACAATAGATTTTAAGAATTTATTGAACTCAGAGGTTTTAACAACACTTAACCCTTCTTTATCCGTGCCAATGGTTTGCATAATAATATCGGGGCTGACAGTACTTTTTATCACCATGGAATCCTGATTGTGAAACCCATTAAAAAATGCATCAATAGTATTCTTCACCGAATTTTTTTCATTATCCTGAGCATTTATAAGACTATGACCAAAAATTAAAAGTATACAGAATATATTTCTCATGGTATGTTGGTTTTAACATTTATGGCCAAAATAAGGAATAATTTAATCACATTGGATAGCTCCTAACATTTGAACAAAACTCCTTACATTTATCACGCCAAACAGAAAGTTATGTCTACTTCAAAAAAAGAATACAAAAGGGTTACCGTAAAATCATTGGTAGAAATGAAAAAGCAGGGAGAAAAAATTTCCATGTTAACTGCCTATGATTATTCTATGGCAAAGATTGTTGATGCTGCCAATGTTGACGTAATATTGGTTGGAGACTCTGCAAGCAATGTAATGGCGGGTCATGAGACGACTTTGCCTATAACACTCGACCAGATGATTTACCATGCTTCTTCTGTTATTCGTGCTGTAAACCGGGCCCTGGTAGTAGTTGATATTCCTTTCGGAAGTTACCAAAGTGATCCTAAAGAAGCTTTACGCTCGGCTATCAGAATAATGAAAGAGAGTGGTGCACATGCCGTAAAAGTAGAAGGTGGAATTGAAATTAAAGAATCAGTAAAACGAATACTAAATGCAGGTATTCCCGTTATGGGACACCTGGGTTTAACCCCACAGGCCATCTATAAATTTGGCACCTATACCGTAAGGGCTAAGGAAAAGGATGAGGCAGAGAAACTATTGGAAGATGCTGAGATTCTTGAAAAACTTGGGTGCTTTGCCATTGTCCTTGAAAAAATTCCAGCCTTGTTAACAAAAAAAGTGTCTGAAAAAATCTCTATTCCGACCATTGGAATAGGTGCTGGCAAATATGCGGATGGCCAAGTATTGGTTATCCATGATCTCTTAGGTATGACACATGAGTTCAATCCGCGGTTTTTACGAAGGTATATGAACCTATATGAGGATATGGGAAATGCCATATCCAGCTATGTAAATGATGTAAAAAGCCGGGATTTTCCAAGTGATGATGAACAATATTAAAGTCTGTGGATACAAGAACTAAGACCAGTCCCCAAAATCTTCAGGTATTATACGAGGACAACCATATTATTGCAGTCAACAAGAGACCCGGCGATATTGTTCAGGGAGACAAAACAGGGGATGTGCCGTTAAGTGAAATTGTTAAACAATACATTAAAAAAAAATATAACAAACCAGGGAAGGTCTTTTTAGGGGTAGTACACCGCATAGACAGGCCTACTTCCGGTATTGTGCTGTTTGCCAGAACCTCAAAAGCACTTTCCAGGTTAAACGAGTTATTTGCAGAAAAATTAGCTAAAAAAACATATTGGGCAATTGTAAAGAATCACCCAAATAAAGAACATGGAACACTGGAACACTGGCTTGTAAGAAATCCAAAGCAAAATAAATCCTATGCCTATCCAAAAGAGGTTCCGAATAGTAAAAAAGCGGTTTTAGATTATCAGGTTTTAAAAAAGCTCAATAATTATTATCTACTGGAAATTGATTTAAAAACAGGAAGGCACCATCAGATTCGGTCTCAGCTTGCGGCCATAAACTGCCCGATTAAGGGAGATTTAAAATATGGATTTGACCGTAGCAATAAAAATGGAAGTATTCATTTACACGCCAGAAGCATAGAATTTTTACATCCCGTTGGAAAGGAACCACTATCATTAATTGCACCTCCCTTAGAAGACCCAATTTGGGACGCCTGTTTATGATGGATAAATCCCTGAGTTTACTAACGGGTAGCTGATAATGCTTTTTCCCGAATGATCTGCATTACGGGTTTATTTTGTAAATGACTTTCCAACCAGGAGAGTATATCCAAGTAAAGAAATGCCCGTTTTTCATAAGGATGATCTTCATATTTTTTCAACTCATCATATAAACTTTGGAATTCCGCTTTCAATTCATGAGGATAAATATCTCCCAACTTCCTTAAGAATTTAATCATTTCCTTTTGTACTGCGCCCAAATCATTCATCTTTAATAAAAATTTATAAGTACTCTTTAGCTGAATTTCCAGGTGGTAGTCCATTCCAGCCTCATAATGCGCCACTAAACTTAAAACCCGGGCAAAACACATAAGATCTTCCCTCATCTTCAGATTTTTATTATCAATGATCTTCTTTAAATATTTAATGCATGTTTTGTTATCTCCAATTCCAAAATACAGACAGGCAATTTTATAATAAAATATCATTATATGGTGCTGGTCTATACGATCACTGTGTTTGGCAATGCCGTATTCAATTATTTTAACCAGGTATAACCCTTTATCAAATGTGCCTTCCAGGAAATGCAGGTTCAGCTTATTCGAATAAATATACAGGAATGCCAGGGATGAAATATTGTCATTTTTAGGAAAGTCGTTTTCCCCAACAATAGACTCCATCCTTTCAAGAGTCTCTTTAAACTGAGAGCTGTATTTTACATAAAATAAAGATTCTAATAGATAGTGATTCCCCTTCAAAAAGAAAACCGGATTTAAGTAGATCATTTTTTTGTTCTCATAGAACAGATCTACCCATTTACTTGAATATTTATAGCATGACAGGAAGTCCTGAATCAAAAAACTATACCATAAATGTGCTTTGTAAAGCCATAACCTTTCTCTAAAACCCAGATCTGACATCTTATATTCGGGTAAATGAGTTGCGAAATAACGCCTTACCCTTTTTAAGTCTTC
>JAHEBI010000317.1 GCA_024642325.1 Eudoraea sp.
AAACGGCCAGTATTTCTGCAAAAATACTTATTGCGATTTCTTCGGGAGTATTAGCCCCTAATTCCAGGCCACAAGGGGCATAGATTCTGTCCAGAGATGCCTTTGAGAGTGGTTTGCCATGTTCCTGGAATTGATTTTCCATTTTAATAAAACGTTTTTTAGGGCCTAAAGATGCAATATAAACGGCATCACTTGCCAACGCCAGCTCCAAATTCCGTGTATCTGTTTTAAAATCGTGAGCCATCAAAATAATAGCAGTCCGGTCATCTATTAGTGGTGATGTTTTATCCTCTTTATTGTAAATATGCTTGACCGAAGTCAGTTTCTCCTTTTTTAACTTCTGTATGTTCCCTACCAGGCTGACTTCCCAATCCATGACTTTGGCTAATTCCAGCATAGGATATACATCATAATTGTCGCCGTAGATAACAAGGTGAAACTGGGGTGGAATTAACTCTATAAATGCACTAATAGATCTGTCCGATAACTTATAGTTGTAAATGCCTGATTTTTTATTATCTAAAACAGCAGTAATATCTTTTAAAAGGATTTCTTTTAATTCAGGATCTAAGTTACCCTCCAAAATATTCGAGCCGGTATCGAAATAATAGGTAGTCCCCAGCAACTCCGGATTATCCGGACATGCAGTCAGGGTTATTAAGACATGAGATTGTCGGGAAGAAATACATTTTTCCAGTACGGGTATGGTGGATAAAGTATCGGTTATGGGAGAAATTAACACATCAATCACTCCATTGCAGCCAAGTCCAACTCCTATTTGGTTTTCATCGTCCTTTGAAGTATCATAGGTAACTATGGATGGTTTCTCTTTAAAAATTGCTATCTGGGATCTTTTTAAAGCATCCCCCTCCAGACAACCTCCGCTAATACCACCTTCAAAAATCCCCGATTCAAAAACAAGCATCCTTGCCCCTTCCCTCCGGTAAGATGATTCTTCTACCCTTACGACCTGCGCAATAGCCGCTTTTTCATTGGAAGACTTTAATTTATTATATAGAGATAAAATGGATTTAATTTCCTTCATCTTTAGTTATTTTATTAATTTCATTAATTACTGTAGTATTGTCATTTTTATTAACAGATAATTCACATGACTGTAATTGTTTTTTGTTGTATTTTTAACAATTAACCTTGAACAATATTAATTTTTTTTTAGGTTTTCATCTCCAAAATTTAGGTTAAATATTCAGGTCCGTTTAATTTTTTAATAATTAATTTTTATACATGCAGCTTAAAGATAGTTTTGACAGAACAATAGACTATGTAAGAATTGCCGTTACAGATCGCTGCAACCTAAGATGCTTTTATTGCATGCCCATGGAAGGCATTACATATGAGCCTAAGGCTCATTTACTTACTTACGAAGAAATAACCCGACTCCTTTCTGTCCTGGGTAATATCGGGTTTAGAAAAGTTCGGTTTACCGGAGGGGAACCCTTTTTGAGAAAAGACTTTGTCAAGTTACTTGAGAGCACCCATGGCTTAAATATGTATGACTCAATTCATATTACTTCCAATGGTACTTTATTAACAAAGCATATACCTAAACTAAAAGAACTGGGGATAAAAAACATCAATTTAAGTATAGACTCTCTGGATGAAGCACGTTTTAAAAAAATTACACGAAGAAATGATTTTGCCAAGGTAATTCATGCCTTAAACAGCTTAATAGACGAGGGTTTCAATCTTAAAATAAATGCCGTGGTGATGTTCGGGATAAATACCCAGGATATACTCCCTTTGGTACAATTTGCTCAAACCCATCCGGTGAATATCCGGTTTATAGAAGAGATGCCCTTTAATGGTGGTTATAAAGAAAACGATCAAATATTTAAAGCGGATGATATCTACCGTGTTATAAAAAAAGAATATCCCAGTCTGTCGACACGTCCTGGATTGCATGGTGAAACTGCAACCAATTATACGATAAATGGCTTTAAAGGCGATATTGGCATTATCCCAGCCTTCTCACGTACTTTTTGCAATACTTGCAACAGATTGCGCATAACTGCGAAAGGTGAAATAAAAACCTGTCTCTATGACGGAGGTATATTTAGTATAAGGGACTTTATGCGCAGTGGTGTTTCAGATGAACAATTGACAGCCAAGTTTGTGGAACTGATTAAATTAAAACCCAAGAACGGCTTTGAAGCAGAAAAACACAGGGAAAATTCTTTGGGTAGAGAGGAAAGTATGAGTTCAATAGGAGGCTAATTGAAGTGGAGAAAACATTTATAACATACGAGGAAGCATTAAGCATTCTGGAACAGAATAAAAATAATTTTGAGACTATTAAAGTTCCTTTAACGGATTGCGGAGGATATGTTCTGGCAGAGGATTTAACCGCAGATCGTGATCTGCCGCCTTATGATCGCATAACTATGGATGGTATTGCCATTGATTATGACGCATTTAAAAATGGGCAACGTGAGTTTCCTATTATGGGGGTAGCTCCGGCAGGGTCCGTGCAGCAAACACTTGATGATAAAAACTCGTGCATAGAGGTAATGACTGGTGCTATTTTACCTATTAACACGGATACGGTAATCAGATATGAAGACCTTACCATTGCTGATGGAAAAGCCAGTATTGATATAGCGGATATTGAGCACCGCCAAAACATCCATTTTAAAGGGTCGGATATTGTAAAAGACTCTGTAATCACTAAGGCTGGAAGTCTTATTTCCAGTGCAGAAATTAATGTCGCTGCCGCTACGGGAAAATTTAATGTAGCGATAAAGAAAATGCCCAAAGCCGTCATAATTTCTACGGGCGATGAACTTGTTGATGTACATGAAACACCACTTACCCACCAAATCCGGAGATCTAATGTTTATGGTATTCAGAATACTTTAAAAGAATGGGGTATTCCAGTAGAGCTAAGGCATTTACCCGATGACAAGGAAAAAATGAAAACCATTATTGCCCGATTACTTCAGGAATTTGATGTACTCGTAATTACGGGCGGGGTCTCTAAAGGGAAGTTCGACTATTTACCTGATGTATTGACCTCACTTGAGGTAGTAAAACATTTTCATAAAATACAACAACGTCCGGGGAAGCCCTTTTGGTTTGGGACAAGTAAAAACAATAAACGGGTTTTTGCTCTTCCGGGTAACCCGGTATCCTCTTTTGTATGCGTATATATCTATCTAAGGTTTTGGCTAATTAAATCACTGGGTATAGCGGAAACAATATTTTATGCTGCATTGAGCGAAGATGTCCATTTTAAACCTGACTTAATTTATTTTTTAGAAGCAAAAACAGAAAGTAAAACCGATGGATGCTTGATTGCTGTACCGTTAAAAGGCAATGGTTCAGGAGATTTTGCTAATTTGGTAAAAGCAGATGGTTTTTTGATTCTGCCACAAAATAAAACAGTGTTTATGAAGGGTGAAGTGTATCCTTTCGTACCTTATAGACATAATCTTTAAAAAAGATGGAAACTGCAAAATCATCCTGCTGTAAAAAAATCCATGGCCCAAGTAAAACTGGAAGTGGCTCAAAAGGATATATTTCTTTTCTATCTACATTATTGTTGATACTACTGCCCAAATGCCCTTTCTGTGTAGTCGCATATACAGGAGCAATCCTAATGTTCTTTGACATAGACAATTCACAATTGGCCCCTTTTCTATTGCATGCAAAACCAATTTTGGGAGTCATTATTGTTTTAATGATTCTATTTAATAATAGAGGTCGAAAAACACTAATTGCCGCTGTAATTTCGGTGATTGCGCTGTTGCTGTTAATATTGAGCGCATACATGCATATTGAAATTATTCCCGAATGGG
>JAHEBI010000014.1 GCA_024642325.1 Eudoraea sp.
CGGTAGGTCTTATTACAGAAGCACTTATTTTCGCAATCAGTGCATTTGAACCAGTAGATGATGAATACGATTGGTCTCTGGTATATCCTGAATTGGCAGGTGGAATGTCTGGTGGCAAAAACGATATTGCCGAGGCTAAAGAGGCAGAAGGTATTTTATCCAGAAAACTGGATGAACTTTTAAAAGAAGCCAACATTGATGCTAACCTGATGGAAAGCCTTGGAGACAGCATTCGCAATTTTGAAGGTGCTGCTAAAGGAATTGTTCCTACAGTAGATGCAATGGAATCTACCAAAAAATATTCTGATGAAATGGTACAGGCAGCAGCTCAAATGGAGTCTTTAAACAGCTTGTATAAGGTACAATTGGAAAGCGCCAGCAGACAAGCTTCTGTAAATGAAGAAGTTGTTCAAAACGCCAGTGCTCTTAAAGACCAAATGGAATCTCTTGCTTCTAATCTTTCTTCATTAAATGGAGTTTATGGAGGTATGTTAACTGCAATGAACAGAAACTAATTAGTGAATTAGTAAAACCCAAATCAAAATTTTAATCAAAACTAATTAGAAAACATGGCAGGAGGAAAATTGTCACCACGTCAGAAGATGATCAACTTAATGTATTTGATCTTCATCGCAATGCTGGCGTTAAATATGAGCAAGGAAGTCCTAGCGGCATTCGGTCTTATGAACGAAAAGCTGGAAGCTTCAAATGCGAAAACCGAAGAGAACAATCTAGCGTTCTTAAATGGTTTAGAAACGAAAGCGTCTGAAAATGCGGAAAAATTTGGTCCGTTACTGGAGGATGCCAGAAAAATTAAGGAATTGTCCCAGGATTATTATGATTACCTGGAGGCCCTTAAAGGTAAAATGTTGGTCGAAATTAAAGACCCAAAAGATTATCAGGTTATGGATAAGTCTGATTATTTAGATCAGAAATTTTTTCAAGGTGATAATCTGGCTCCTGAAGGTAAAGAATTCCTTAAGAGGATAACCGATTATCGCAATCAGATCACATCGGCATTACCTGAAGGTATGAAAGATGTTGAAGCTGCGGTTCAGACAAGATTTGAAACCGGTGATGCCAATGGAAAAGTTGTGAAAAGAGATGGAACCAAGCAAGATTGGATCAATTATCACTTTGAAGGTTTTCCTGTAGTAGCTTCACTTACCAAAATTACGGCCATTCAGGCAGATGTAAAGGCTACTGAACAGGATGCCCTGCAGGCGATGCTTGGAGAGCAGTTGACTGATGAAGTTTCTATGACGAATTATACCACGCTTCTGGAGCAGGAAAAATCGGCCTTTTATGCCGGTGAAAAATTCTCTGGGGCAGTTGTATTAGGACGTAAAGATGCTACAACCAGGCCAAATGAAGTAAATCTTACTTTGGATGGTAGAAAACTCAGTGAAGGCAGTGATTATGAGATCAAAAATGGTCAGGTAAAACTTTTAGTAAGTGCCGGAGCTCCCGGAGATCATAAGATAGCCGGTAACCTGGTATTTATTCAGGATGGTGAGAGAACAGAAGTTCCTGTTTCTCAAACATTTGCTACGATCACTAAACCTAATGCGGCGTTAATTGCAGCAGATAAGATGAATGTGGTTTATCGTGGGGTTTCTAACCCAATGTCCATATCTATCCCTGGAATTCCTAACAACAAAGTGAGTGCTTCTGCTCCTGGTCTTAAGAAAAGGGAAGGCAGTAAGTATATCATGGATCCGGGAACAGGTAGAACGGTCACAATAACCGCATCTGGTACATTGCCTGACGGACAGCGTGTTTCCTCAAAATCTGAGTTCAGGATCAAGGATATTCCAAGACCTTCAGGATCTATTAGAGGAGAAACCGGAAGTGCGCAAATGCCCAGAACTAATCTTGAAATTGCAACAATTGGGGCATTGCTTGAAGACTTCGATTTTGACCTGAATCTTGCAATCAGCGGATTTAAATTTAAAGTACCCGGTCAACCAACCGTTAGTGTAAATGGTAATAAACTGGATTCAAGGGCCAAGTCGGCACTAAAAAGAGCTAAAAGAGGTGATGCCGTTCAGATATTCGATATTCAAGCGTATATCACCAATAACAAAAGCTATAAACTGAAGAAAGTATCTCCGGTAATTGTGGAGATCACGAACTAAGAATAGTAAATTATAATTTTATGAATTGGAAGAATGTTTTAATTGCTGGAGCTGTAGCGCTACTACCCATTTCCATGATGGCACAGGCTAATATTTTAAATGCCAAGAAGCCACAGGAAATTGGGAAAAAAACGGAAGCGCAAATAGCGGCGGATAATGATGCCCCGCTGCCATACGGCTACGTGGATGACAGGGATATCCTTTGGTCTAAGACCGTATGGGAGGTAATTGATCTTGATGAAAGAGTAAATTTTCCGATGTACTATCCACTTGATACCATAGATATTGGTGCAGACAGAAGGTCTTTGTATGATGTTTTTATTAAAAACATTAAAAACGGTAATCTTACGGACGTTTATGTGGATTCCTATTTTACTGAAAAAAGAAATTTCAGTGACCTGGAAGCTACCTTGAAAAAAGTGGATACCACAGATCTTGGATATGAGCAAATCAATGCAGGTGAACAACTTTCCCCCGAATATATTAACAGAAGGGAACTCACTGCAGCGGATATTGAAGAATATCGTATCAAAGGGATATGGTATTTTGATAAGCGGCAGGGTGAATTGAAATACCGACTGTTAGGTATTGCCCCTGTAGCACCCGATGTAAACTTTGTTGACGATGAATCTATGGATGCCGAGGAGAATAAAGTTGAACTGTTTTGGGTTTGGTATCCTAGTGCTAGAGAGATATTACATAAAGCCAAGGTTTTTAACCAACAAAACTCAGCGCAGCCAATATCTTTTGATATGCTGTTGAATGCCCGACGTTTTAATGGACTGATCTATAGAGAGGATAATGTTCAGGGTGATCGTATAATCAATGATTATATTGCAGACAATGCATTATTCCAGTTACTTGAAGCTGATCGCATTAAAGAAGCAATACGCGACAGGGAACAGGATATGTGGGCATATTAGAAGTTAGTTTAATTCCAATTCAATATAAATTAAAAAACGCTGCGCCTTTTGGTGCAGCGTTTTTTAATTTTACAATATGATAGATTACTTAATTGTAGGTCTCGGCCTGGCCGGGATAGCATTTTGTGAAAGGCTTGAGGAGCACGGTAAAACATTCAAAGTGATCAATGATGATTCTCAAACATCATCCAACATTGCCGGGGGTTTGTACAATCCGGTAATTTTAAAAAGATTTAGCCTTGCCTGGAAAGCGCAGGAACAACTGGAAATGGCTCTGCCGTTTTACAAAAGCTTAGAAAAAAAACTGGGTGTATACCTGGATTACAAAGTACCGGTTTTAAGAATATTTGCTTCCATAGAAGAGCAAAACCTTTGGTTTGAGGCTGCGGATAAACAAAAATTACAACCTTACCTTTCAATAAAATTGGTTCCTAACCATAATTCATGCCTTAAGGCTCCTTTCGGTTTTGGCGAAGTCCTGCACACCGGAAGATTGGATACTAAAAAGCTGGTTAAAGCTTATTCCGGCTACCTGTCCAATAAAATGAAATTGCATGAAGAAACTTTCAACTTTAAGGATTTAAGGATAGAGGCAAATGGGATATCCTATAGGACAATTAATGCCAGAAGAATTGTTTTTGCCACAGGGTTTGGATTAAAAAGTAATCCCTATTTTAATTACCTGCCACTAAATGGAACCAAAGGCGAGCTTTTGACCATAGAGGCTCCGCTCCTCCGGGAAGAGAGGGTCATTAAATCCTCTGTTTTTATCATCCCTATAGGTAATGATTTATACAGAATTGGAGCTACTTACAAATGGAAAGATAAAAACAATGAACCAACTTCTGAAGCCAGAAAAGAACTCCTTTCAAAACTGGAAACCTTTTTAAACTGTGATTATAAAGTTGTGAACCATGTTGCCGGCATAAGGCCAACCGTAGCAGACAGGAGGCCTTTGGCAGGCAGACATCCCAAATATGAACATTTGTATATATTAAATGGATTTGGTTCAAGAGGGGTTATGATAGCCCCTTATGCTTCAAACTATTTGTACGAGTTCATAGAAAACGGAATACCTATTGATCCTGAAATGGATATCTCAAGATATGCAAAAGCCTATTGGGATGTTTAATCAATTTGCACGGTTTTGGGATCGTATTTTATAAAAATGTTGATCCATATATTTCGTGAAAGCCTTATGATTACAGGTAAGAAAACAACCATGGTAAAGACTATGGCAATAAATGTATACAGAAGACTCGTGCCAATAATTAAAAAAGCAATGACAAAGGCCGCGACGGCAAATGCTATGCCAACAGCATAACTTACATACATTGCCCCGTAGAAGAAGGAAGGTTCTATTTTATACTTGGTATTACAATGCGAACATCGAACCTGCATTTTAAAAAGAGAGGCCAGATGATAGGGGTTAGTATCTGTATACATACTTTCCTGGTGGCATTTTGGACAACTTCCTGTTAAAATACTATAGAGTTTGTTTCCTTTTTTTAACATTTGCAAAACTTTAGGCAAAACTACGATTTTGCCAAGTTTCTAATTGTAACACCGATCACAAAAATGCTTAATGTACACAATCTTTCTGTTTCATTTGGAGGTGAATACCTGTTTAAAGAAATAGCGTTCAGACTAAATGGGGGTGACAGGGTTGGACTCATTGGCAAAAATGGCGCCGGTAAATCTACCTTGCTCAAATTGCTTTCTAAGGAAATGGCACCGGATTCGGGGACCCTGGCCACGGAAAAAGACATAAAAATAGGATGCCTGAAGCAGGATCTTGATTTTGAGCATGGAAGATCTGTTCTTGATGAAGCCTATGAGGCCTTTACAGAAATAAAGGCTTTGGAACTTAAGTTAGAAGAAATAAATTTTCAGCTGGCAGAGAGAACTGACTACGAGAGCGACCTGTATCATCAATTAATGGTAGACCTGAATGATTTGACACATCAATATGAGGTCCACGGAGGATACAATTATCAGGGCCAGACTGAAAGAATTCTTTTAGGCCTTGGCTTTAAAAGAGAGGATTTCAATAAAAGCACGGATACCTTCTCCGGGGGATGGCGGATGCGCATAGAATTGGCTAAACTGCTCCTGCAGAATAATGATGTTTTATTGCTGGATGAACCTACCAACCATTTGGATATTGATTCTATACTCTGGCTTGAGCAATTTCTTGTCAACTATGGTGGCGCACTTGTCATCGTTTCCCATGATAAAATGTTTTTGGATATTGTTACCAACAGAACAATTGAAATATCACTGGGAAGAATTTATGATTATAACAAGCCCTATTCCAAATATTTGGAGCTTAGAGATGAAATTAAAGCACAACAATTAAGTGCCCGTAAAAACCAGGAAAGAGAAATCCAGCAAACAGAGCGTTTAATAGATAAATTCCGTGCTAAAGCGTCTAAAGCCACCATGGCACAATCTCTTATCAAGAAACTGGACAGGATGGAGCGTATTGAAGTGGATGAGGATGACCTTAGCGCTATGAAATTGCGTTTTCCTATTTCGGTAACTCCCGGAAAGGTAATATTTGAAATGGAAGACCTTTCTAAAAGCTATGGGAATAAGGAAGTGCTGAACGGAGTAGATATCATTCTGGAAAGAGATAGCAAAACAGCTTTTGTAGGGCAAAATGGTCAGGGTAAAACCACTCTGGCAAAGATCCTTGTGGGGGAATTGGAGTATCAGGGAAAATTGAAGGCCGGACATAATGTGCAGATTGGCTATTTCGCCCAAAATCAAATGGATTATCTGGATGGCAATAAAACCATCCTGGATACGATGATAGACGCCGCCAATGAATCCAACAGGAGCAAGGTAAGAGATATTCTGGGATCTTTCCTTTTCAGCGGGGACGACGTTGATAAATATGTTAAGGTCTTATCCGGCGGAGAAAGAAACCGATTGGCTTTGGCCAAAATGCTGCTGCAGCCCTTCAATGTGCTGGTGATGGATGAGCCTACCAATCATTTGGATATTAAATCAAAACATGTTTTAAAAGAGGCATTGAAGCAATTTGAGGGAACCTTGATTGTAGTATCACATGACCGGGATTTTTTGCAGGGACTTACCAATAAGGTTTATGAGTTTAAAGAAAAAAGAATAAAGGAACATCTGGGGGATATCAATTATTTTCTGGACCAGCGCAAGGTTGAAGACTTCAGGGGAATTGAGAAAAAACAAAACGATCAGAAGAAGAAGAAAGAAAAAAGAAAAAACCAACCCTCAGATTATGAAGGTCAGAAGCAGCTCAAATCACTTAAGAATAAATTGAGTACAATTGAAAGCGGCATAGCCGTTCTGGAAAAAGAAATAGCCCAAATAGATCATAACCTGCTGATGGATTATGATGCTACGATTGCAAAACCAGACTTTTTTGACACTTACCAGTCCAAGAAGAAAAAGCTTGAAGAGCTGATGATGAAGTGGGAAAATATTACTTTGGAGCTTGAAAATTCCGGATTCGGGGAATAAAAATAAAGCTGTATTTTTTTTCACAACAAAATTTTGTCCTTTCACAACAAAAATAAGCACTTCATCGATTATATAGGTAGTTTATCAGTAAAAGTAAGTATTTTTGTAGGGTAATTCTTTATTAATAAACAGTATTTATCTAATTTAGACTACAACTATTTCTTAAAGTTAAATCTTATGAAAAAGCTGCTTATTGTTCTGGTCCTTTTAATTTCGGCCAATCAGGTCGTAAATGCAAGGGTTAGTAAGGCTGAAAAATTGGCTTTGATAGATCTTTACGAAAGTACTAACGGAACATCATGGTTAAAGCAATGGTCTCTGGAGCTTCCGGTTGCAGAATGGCACGGAGTTAAGGTTGAAGGGAATCATGTAGTTGAAATAAATTTGTTTCGCAATAATCTTTCGGGCCCAATTCCCGAGAGTATAGGAGATTTAATTCACTTGCGCATTCTTAACCTGGCATTTAACACCTTAAGCGGAGAGTTGCCCAATTCTATCACTCAGCTGCAAAACCTTGAGATACTAAAAATTGAGATGAACCGGTTGAAGGGGAATCTCCCTCAGGAGATAGGGCACATGGCAAACTTGTTGGAGCTTACCGCTTTTAACAATTTTTTTTCAGGGGTTATTCCTGAAAGTATTGGAAATATAGTTAATCTACGTGTGCTAAACCTTTCAAGCAACAATTTCACAGGACATATACCAAATTCCATAGGAAATCTTACACGACTTGAATCCCTCGGCCTTTTCGAGAATACTTTGGAAGGTGATATCCCTCCAAATTTAGGACAATTGGTGCTGCTCAGGGAACTTGTGCTGGCAAACAATCAATTAGGCGGAGAAATTCCAAAGGAATTTGGACAGTTGGCAAGCTTGAAGGTTTTGCAAATTCAGAACAACAAATTTAATTCATTTAAAAACCTCGAAATGATGGACACAAGGGAGTTTCTTGTTTTTGATTATGATAAAGGGGATGTGAAATTGGATTTCAAAGATGTCAATTTTTCTAAAACCCGCATGGCAGATACGAAATTTGAAGATGATAATGAAAATGAGTAGTTGACCTGACAGCCTATTTAATTTAGCAAAAGGGATGTATAAAGCATCCCTTTTTGTTTTATTATTAGGCAAATAACTTAAACAAACATTATGAATTATTTAACATTAGTTGCATATGCAACTAATGTTATTTATCGTTAAATTTGCCGGATGGGTAATAATGATACTGATATTTTAGTGGATTTTGACCAATCTGTTGGAAGATGGATAGGTAAAAGCTCTAAGATGGTTGACAATTATTTGCACGAGGCATTTCAGGTGGAGGGGCTGGATTTGAGTAAAGAGCAAATGTTAGTTCTGAAAAGATTACATGAAAGGGACGGACTTATTCAAAATGAACTGGCTTTCCTGACGTTAAGAGATAAATCCACTTTGGCAAGGCTATTGGCAAAGATGGAGGCTAAAAATTATATAATTAGAATACAGGATAATTATGACAAAAGAGTGAATCGCGTGTTCCTAACCGAAACCGGTAAAATCACCTTTAGAAAAACCAGGCCCGTAATTAAACGACTTAAAGAGATTATGGAAAAGAATATTTCAGAAGAAGAAATCAATCAACTTGTAAGTATTCTGGAACGTATTCAAAACAATATTACCTCGGAAGAGGCACCATATTAATAATAAAATAATGAGAAAAACAATATTATCAATTTTAGGTATCTTAATTATAGTAGCTTCAGTTTTTTTGGCTAAGCAAATTAGTGACAGTAAATCGAGGCCAAAGGCAAAGGTTGAAAAAGTGGTGAAAACCGTCTTTACTGAAATTGTGGCCAATACGACAGTCCCCATAATTGTACCCGCCAATGGTGTTTTGAGGGCAAAAAGGAGGGTGGAACTCTATGCAGAAGTTCAGGGCGTATTCCAAAGGGGGAATAAACTATTTAAAGCGGGCCAGCCTTATAAAGCAGGTGAAACCATAATCAAAATTGATGCAGCTGAATACTACGCCGGTGTACAGTCTTCGAAAAGTAATTTATACAATTTGATTACTTCGATTATGCCCGACCTTCGCCTCGATTATCCCGAAGTATTTCCAAAATGGCAGGAGTATCTTAAAAGTTTTGACCTGGATAATACAACCCCGCCGCTTCCTGAAATGACAAGTGAAAAGGAAAAATTCTTTATTTCAGGCCGGGGGATTATTACCAATTACTACAGTGTTAAAAATCAGGAACAACGATTAGGTAAATACCGCATAACCGCACCCTTTTCAGGGATACTCACAGAGGCTCTTGTTACAGAAGGTACACTTGTAAGGCCAGGCCAGAAATTAGGAGAATTTATAAATACGGATATTTACGAATTGGAGGTGTCCATAAGTAAAACCTACAGCGATCTTTTAAAAATTAACGAGGAGGTGGAATTGGTAAATTTGGATCAAAATAGAACTTATAAAGGCGTAGTGGCCCGCATTAATGGAAGTGTTGATCAGTCCACACAGACTATAAAGGCCTTTATTGATGTAAGCAATAAGGATCTTAAAGAAGGCATGTATTTGGAGGCCAATTTAAATGCCAAACAAGAATCTGATGCCATTGAAATAGATAGAAATCTCCTGTTAGAGAATAATCAAATTTTTGTGGTTAGAGATTCGGTTCTTGATCTTATTGAAGTTAAACCCGTTTATTTTTCCAATAAGAAAGTGGTTTTGAAAAATGTTCCGGAAGGGACAACCATAATTACAAGACCTGTAGTAGGAGCTTATGCTGGTATGCTGGTTAAAGAATTTAAAGAAGATACGGCTAAAATCCTGAACCAATGAGAAAAATAATTGAGTATTTTATTAAGTATCATGTGGCAGTGAATGTCATTGTCCTGGCCATATTTATATTTGGAATTGTAGGGGCATTATCCTTAAAGTCATCATTTTTTCCTTTAGCTGATTCAAAAAACATTCTCGTTACCATTACTTATCCCGGAGCTTCCCCTCTGGAAGTTGAGGAAGGAATTGTATTAAAAATTGAAGACAATCTAAAAGGCCTGGAAGGAGTAGAAAGAGTTACTTCCACTTCCCGGGAAAATAGCGGTACAATAAATGTGGAAATTGAAAAAGGAAGGGATGTGGATTTCATGCTTTTGCAGGTAAAGAATGCTGTAGACAGGGTGCCCTCTTTTCCTACAGGAATGGAACCATTAATAGTTTCTAAATTAGAACCGGTTAGGCCAACTATAAGTTTTGCAATTAGTGGAAAAAATATTCCACTTGCTACCTTAAAACAAATTGCCCGCCAAATAGAGAACGATATTAGAAGGATTGATGGAATCTCGCAAATAAGCATTTCGGGATACCCGAATGAGGAAATTGAAATAGCAGTAAACGAGAATAATTTACTTGCCTATGAAATGTCTTTTACGGATGTTGCAGAAGCAGTGGCAAATGCTAATATTCTTGTTACAGGCGGGAATATTAAAACCAATGCCGAAGAATATTTGATAAGGGCCAATAATAGGTCTTATTATGGCGATGAACTTTCAAATTTGATAATCAGAGCAGATGCGGCCGGGCAGACGGTACGCTTAAAGGATGTCGCAGTTGTAAGAGACCGGTTTTCAGAATCACCCAATGCGGCCTACTTTAATGGAGATTTATCTGTGACTACCACCATTACTAGTACAAATACGGAAGATCTTATTTCATCTGCTGAAAAAGTAAGGAATTATATAGAAGATTTTAATCAGAAATATAATAATGTACAGTTAAACGTTGTTCGTGATCTTTCTGTAACGCTTAACCAACGGACAGAATTACTTACCAAAAACGCGATTATGGGGATGATTTTGGTATTGATATTTCTATCGGTTTTTCTCAATACGCGATTGGCTTTTTGGGTGGCATTTGGCCTTCCCATAGCCTTTTTAGCCATGTTTATATTCGCCGGTTTCTTTGATGTTACCATTAATATCCTTTCTTTATTTGGAATGATAATAGTAATTGGTATCCTGGTTGATGACGGGATTGTAATTGCAGAAAATATTTACCAGCATTATGAGAAAGGTAAATCACCAATTCAGGCGGCACTCGAAGGGACCCTGGAAGTAATTCCACCTATAGTTACAGCAATTATAACCACAATTTTGGCCTTTTCTATTTTTCTTTTTCTTGATGGCCGAATTGGGGAATTTTTCGCAGAGGTATCTGTTATTGTCATAATCACACTTTTGGTTTCTTTGCTTGAAGCAATGATAATTCTCCCTGCTCACCTTGCACATTCCAAGGCTTTACGGCCGCAAAATAAAAATCCCAAGACTGGCATTGCTAAAGTTTTTGCAAAATTAAGGGTCATAAACCAATGGGGAGACAATGTTATGTCCTGGTTAAGAGACAAGCTATATTCTCCTACACTTGCTTTTGCTATGCGTTATAAATTATTAACCTTCTCCTTTTTTGTATTTGCCCTAATAATCACATTTGGGTCTATTGGCGGAGGAATAATACGCATGACTTTTTTTCCAAACACAGCCAGTGACCAGGTTCAGGTAGAATTACTAATGCCAAATGGCACAAATGAGCGCGTAACAGATTCTATAATTTCATTGATAGAAGAAAAGGCCGAAATAGTTAACCAGGAACTTACGGAACAATATCTAAAGGGAACAGGCAAGTCCCTATACGAAAATGTTATTAAAAATGTGGGCCCGGGTTCTTCAGCGGCTACGCTTTCCATAAATCTGCTGCCCGGTGAGGAACGCCCTAATATGATAACTTCAGATGTGGTATCTAATCGATTGCGGGAATTGATGGGCCCCGTAATTGGGGTAGAAAGCCTGGTCTATGGTTCAGGAAGAAATTTTGGAGGAGACCCGGTTTCAGTATCCTTGCTGGGATATAACATTCAGGAATTAAAAGCGGCAAAAGATGAGCTTAAAACCGCAATGCTGAATAATCCCGCTTTAAAGGATATTTCAGATAATGACCCGGCAGGGATAAAGGAAATAAAAATAGAGCTTAAGGAAAATGCCTATTTGTTAGGCCTTAACTTAAGAACGGTTATGAATCAGGTGAGAGCGGGCTTTTTTGGAACCCAGGCTCAGCGATTTCAAAGGGGGCAGGATGAAATACGAGTTTGGGTTAGATATGATCGTGAAAATAGATCTTCTATAACAGATTTGGATGAAATGCGGATTGTTACTCCTAACGGCAGTCGGATACCTTTAAAGGAAATAGCCAGTTATAGTATAGAACGGGGAGATGTAGCTGTAAATCACTTAGATGGTCAGCGTGAGATACAATTGTCCTCAGATCTTAAAGACGAAAAAGTGGTTAGTGCCACAGATGTGATGACCGAGATACGTACCGAAATAATGCCGGAAATTCTGTCTAAATATCCAACGGTAACCCCTTCATATGAGGGACAAAACAGGGAGGCTGGCAAACTTTTAGGTTCATTGCGCATAGTAGGTCTCTCCGTATTATTTCTTATGTATTTGACCATTGCTTTTACTTTCCGAAGTTTTAGCCAGCCTTTGATGTTACTTATACTGGTGCCATTTAGTTTTACTGCCGTGGCCTGGGGGCATTGGATTCATGATTTTCCTATCAACATTATTTCAATGTTGGGAATTATTGCTCTAATTGGTATAATGGTTAATGATGGCCTGGTTCTAATAGGAAGGTTTAATAACAACCTTAGGTCCGGGATGCTCTTTGATGATGCGCTTATGGAAGCAGGGCGTTCCCGTTTTCGTGCAATCTTTTTAACTTCGTTGACCACAATAGCCGGACTGGCACCTCTTATGCTGGAACAAAGCAGGCAAGCCAGATTTTTAATACCTATGGCTATTTCCATAGCCTATGGCATTGCCTTTGCTACGATTCTAACACTGATAATGTTGCCAATTTTCCTGTCTTTTAGTAATAAAGTAAAAGTCAATAATAAATGGTTAGTCTCAGGAAATAAAGTTTCAAAAGAAGAAGTGGAGCGGGCTATAAAGGAACAACATGAAGAAGAAATCCTTGAAGATCAAATGGTAAATATATTGGTAGCAGAATCATCAAATGGTCAACCGGCTTCTCAAGAGGTAGAAGACACCCTTAAAGAACTACAAGCGAAAGATAAATGAAAAATCATATTTGGTTTATTGTGCTTTTAGCATTGAGTACGAATGCCATTGCACAGGAAAAATTATTGTCAAAAACTGAGGCTATTGCTCTTGCATTAGAGCAGAATTTTGGTATAAAAGTTGCCGAGAATACGGTGGAGATTGCCGACAATAATCAGGACGTATTAAATTCAGGGTTTCTACCCTCGCTTACCGGTACGGCAAATGCCAGTTATGCTGAGGACAATACTACCATAGAATTTCCTGGGCAGGTGGATGAAAACGGCATTCCCCGGCCCGATTTAGATATTAATAATGCGGAAACCAAACGTTATAATGCAGGCATAAATTTAAATTATACTTTATTTGACGGGTTGGGACGTACTTATAATTATAAGCGTCTTAAGGAACAATACCAATTAACGGAATTGCAGGCCAGGGAAACTATCCAAAACACGATACTTCAGTTATTGAGCATTTATTTTGAAGTTGCCCGTTTATCTGAAAATGAGTATGCGCAGAAACAGGCGTTGGAGGTTTCTAAAGACAGGATAAAAAGGGCGCAATACGCCTTTGAGTATGGGCAAAATACACAACTTGATGTCTTAAACGCAGAGGTGGATGTTACTAATGACAGCATAATCCTCCTGAATACTCAGCGATTGTTGAATAACACCAAACGCGACCTGAATGTTGTTCTAAATCAGGAGGTGTCCAACTTTTTTGAAGTAGATACCTTAGTAAATTTTATCCCTATGCTGGAATTACAGGCAATGATAGATGATGTTCCTATTAATAACCTCGTCCTTCTGCAAACAGATAGGAATTTGGCTATAAATGAATATGATATCAAAGTAAGCAAATCGGGTTATTTGCCTGTGATTGGCCTGACAGGTTCCTATGGTTGGAATTTAAACCAAAATCCTGCCTCCGCCTTCTTTCCAGGGACCATTAATAACAATAAAAACTTCTCCGTTGGCGCTGGCTTAACCTGGAACCTTTTTGACGGGGGAAGTACAATAACCAGGGTTCGAAACGCTAAAATAGTTTATGAAAATCAGGAGTTATTAAAGAAGCAGGTTGAACTGGAGGTTGCAAGGGATATTGAGAATGCAATGGAAACCTATGAAAACAGATTAATGATTTATGAAATTCAGGAGAAAGCTGTCGTTACCAATCAGAATAATTTTGAACGATCAAGGGAGCAATACCAGCTTGGAAGGATTACGTCAATAACATTCAGACAGGCTCAGATTAACCTTTTAGCTGCACAAACGACCAAAAACCTTGCAAAATACGATGCTAAACTTGCAGAATTACAACTATTGCAATTAACGGGACAATTATTGAATGTAAATTTTTAAGACTGTTTCCTTAATTTGAGAGAGGTCATTTATAACTTAAGATTTACATCTCTTTAATGTACGAACACTATTTTCAATGCCCCTATTGCTGGGAAGAAATTTCCATGCTGTTAGACCCTTCTATTCAGCATCAAAATTACGTTGAAGATTGTGAAATTTGCTGTAATCCAATAGAAATTACGGTACAATTTGACAATAATGTTCTTGAAAAATTCCAGGGGATTAATATGGAACGATAATTATTTTTTACAACATTTCTTCATGGTTCTCCTTTAATAGAAAAATAAATCTATTTCCTGCTCCCATCCGGTTGTCACCACACTTATTCCGGTAGTTTTTCTATAAATCCTAAGCCGT